>JAUWDF010000218.1 GCA_030608925.1 Candidatus Bathyarchaeota archaeon
CTTGTCTTCTATCATTAGTCCTACTAGTGTCTCTTCATTCACTCTCTTGAAATATTCACTCCAGCTTTCGCGATCCTGCTTGGGAAGACCGCAGGAAGGCTCAAAACCCCGCTTCCCCATCGGAATATCATTAGAGTTGAATTTTGTTAGTTCCACAGCCATAGTCGCCTCTTGCTTAGTTCTGATGTGGGGAAAAACAATGCCATCAGCTCCCGCATCGAGAACTCGATTGACGAAAGCTGAGTCCAAGTTAGGTACTCGACACATAATAGCTAGTGCTGCAAGACGCGCTTCTCTAACTAATTGTACGAAGGTTTCGAGACTGAGAACACCGTGTTCGAAGTCAACGTATATGTAGTCAAAGCCCATTTTTCGGGCCACCTCAATTGCTGGATTTCCCATCCCCACTCTTAAACTCATAGAGAGCACGAGTTTGTCTTGCTTCATCTTTTCCAGAATCTTCTTCCCATTCAACAAAACCACATAAGAACCCCATTCCACATAAGAAATATTTACACTTTGGCTTAAGCGCGCGCTTAAGTCCCAACTTTAGATACTCAAGAAATCGCTCGTGCATACACAATATCGAGAATAGCTTCTCAATGCGGATCTGTAACTAGTTGTTTGACTTGCAGAACCCTATTAAGCGGGGAGTGTGGCTCGCTCAGCTGCGCGCGCTACACCTATCATAGTAGGTGCTCCGTTCACTCTACAAATAGGAGTTATTTATGCTCGGGCTGTCAAATTTAGGAAGGCACATCTGTCTCCCACATACCACATACATTTTAATCCAATGCAGCTTATTGAATTGCCACCAGCCATGGTCAAGGGACATCTCTTTCTTATTTGCCTGATGGGATCATAATATATTTCAAAAGCTTTCTTCATGCGTTTCGGAATCTTTTCTAATGGAATCTCACTCTCCGACTGTTGTGCGTCGATAATTGACATCAAATCGGTTAGACTTAATATCCCGACCAATCGATTTGTGCGTGTTGTGACACCTAGTTTCTTTATGTTACTCTTAACCATCTTCCGGAGCGCTCTAGAGACTAACGTGCTGGATCTGATTGTTGTCAGAGGAGTTGACATGATAGCGCTTATTGTGGTCGTTTCGGGATTCTTCCTCTTAGCTATCACCCGCTTCAATATGTCTCTTTCAGTCACAATTCCCGCAGGATCCCCTTTTTCAACCGCGATAATGGAACTAATCTCATACTTGTTCATTATTCTTGCAGCAGTTAGGATAGATTCCTCTACACCAATTGTCTTCACGTCTCGAGTCATAATATCTTTTACTTTCGTTGGCAAAGGCTATACCCAGTTCTGAAGGTAATCAATACTCAACTCGACATCAGAAATACATTATGAACTCACAATCTTAACACAAAGTATCATCTGCACATGCTCACTCAAATACAAATATCACTTAATACGTTGACAAATGTCTCCGACTATCTCACACGTTTAATCTGAGTAAAATGCAGAAAACAGCTGCTTAAGGTTCATTCACGACGATTAGATGTCGGTGTTCCTCTAGGCATTCCTGTCCCTGCAATGCTCTGAGCACTCGAAACCCTCGTTCTGTGATAGCGTAAATAACTCTCTTGTTTCCTAAAGGTAGTTTTTCAACAAGGCCATGGGTAATCAGAAAGTTCAGATATTTTCTCATACTAGACCATTCTTGGTCAACTTCATAGAGGATCATCTCAAACTCTAAAGGTCGATAAACCAGAGTTTCGAGAACGCTAAGATATTTCTCTAGCTTAGTGCGAGTCATTTGACAAACTCGTCCACCACATATTAGGACCATGAATAAATTACTTCAGAAAAACTAATAATTATTCAGAATTCATGCTTGCATGGGAGCACTCGAAGTATGAGGTCTCGGGCATGCGCGCGCTATCTATGAAGCTGCCTCTAAGCCTATTCTATGAAAAAGGTATAGAACTGATATGGTTGTTGCACCAACTAGGAGACTTGATGCTATGATTAATGTTAGGGTCTTAATACTTAGATTTGCCGTATATGGTGTAAGTAGAGCTAGGTAAATAGCTAGTCCAAGTATCACCATTATGGATACAACGAAGAACGTTTCAACCTTGAGAGCCATAGGTACAAGTTTTACGTATGTTCTTAAAACCTTTATGAAGCAATAGAACGGATTAGCTGCATGTGACCACGTATATTATATGAAGTTCACTTTATTGCTGGTTTCCTCCCTCTACATAGATTCATAGAAAAAAGTAGAAGACTAAGGTTTTTCTAGAATCTTATACTAGAAAACAATATCAGCCATTCTTTTTAGGCAGTTATCTCTAATAGAAAAATTAAGGGAGCAAGCAACCCAACCCTCCCCCTCTACGTTGCCAGATGAATCTGGCTCTTTTTGCCTGCTCCCTCTCCCACTATATCTTCCACGAAAATATACGTGGAAAGCCTTAAGCCAGAATGCATCCATTAACAAATACTGGTGTGCACATGCGAATCACATCCACACCAGGCTTAGTGGCGTTTTACACTTCCCCCCTTGAAGATGCATGTGCACGCCTTCCTTTCTCCAGTTAACGCCAAAACTCTGTGTGTACTCTAAAAAAAACATGCGCGTGCGCACTTCCGAAAAATAGCTTTATAAGGTGGCTTATTTGGTTCTTGAGCTTATTCGGTGATTACAATTCGATGATGTGGGCATACACTGTAACAGAGAAGAATGAGTTACACGCCCAAGATGTGGATTCCCAAAAAGAACTGGAGAGGATGATTCAGGA
>JAUWDF010000135.1 GCA_030608925.1 Candidatus Bathyarchaeota archaeon
GAAGCCGTACCTGTCAGCGAGGTATCCGAAGGCAGAATGGGTAACAAAAACTTCTTCCTTAGTTTTAGTTGAGAGTCCAGTCAGGTAGTTGTTGTCCAGTTCTTCGAATCGTGTCCTTAATTTTTGCCAGCGTTCACTGTAGTACTCCTCATGATCTGGGTCTTTCTGGATCAGAGCCTCGTATATGTTTTGAGCCTGCTGTTTCGCTATGAAGGGGCTTATCCAAGTGTGAGGATCATGGAGACCCTCATGTTCGCCGGTTTCTTGTGTAGTTTCAAGAAGCTGTATTCCATCGGTGGTCTCTACGATGATCTTGTCGCTTGAATCGATATTGGAAAGAATTTCTTCTTCGAACCAGTGGTCAAGAGATGCACCATTATAGATTATCACATCAGCCTCGTCTACAGCTAAAATATCAGCGAATGAGGGTTGCCAAGTGTGCACCTCGGTGTTGTCGGGTATAAGCTGCCGGACAATCACTTCTTCTCCACCTATCTCTTGGGCGAAAAAGGCGAGGGGATAGAAGCTGGCTACGACTTTTAGTTTGTCAACTTCCATTTCCTTTTGCAGAATCGAATAGTAAGCAACAGCAACCATTGCAGTTAATACTATCGTGATTGTTGCGATCACAAAGAGCTTCTGGCGTTTGTTCATAGCGCTGTACCTTTTCGTTATTTATTTTGTGCAATAAAGAGTTTATTAAATTTTTGCCGTTTTTTAATAAAACATATTTAAAGCTAAGTATGGATTTTAATAACTTGGTGCGTGATGTGACAGTTATCAGCGTTTCAGTTCCAGAAAAACTCCTAGAAAGAGTGAAGAACTCCATCAAGGAACAGGGATTTGCGAACAGATCAGAGATTATCCGGCAGGCTTTAAGAACATTCATTATGGAAAGCAGAAGCCTCAGGGAACTTGAGGGAGAAATCGCGGCGTCCATAACAATCATTTACGAAAGAGATGCGAAGAAAGGACAGATATCTGAAATACAGCACAGCTTCGGAGATATAATCTCAACCTTTCTTCACGCTCACATAGAGGAAGACTACTGTCTAGAAGTAATCGTGGCAAAAGGAGAAGCAGAAACGCTCAGGAAACTAGTGGACGCCTTCCGAACCAACGAGCAGATCACCCAAATCAGGGTCTCCGTGCTAACGGCACCCAAATAACTAAATCCCTGAGAAAAGACAAGACTAGCTTTTCGCTCTCTGACCCTCTCTAAGTTTAGAGACACGAAAGCCATGCGCATATAATCATCTCCACATAGTTTATACGCTTTGATATCGTAATCTTCGCCTCGTTGGGAGTGGCATTACACCCCTCATGGTTTATTTAAGAGCTTCTTAGGGTGAACCGAAACAGTTATCGTTGCGCATGTTTTTTTTAAGTGGGGACACGTCCCGATGTGAGGATAAAGCCTCATGAAAGCTGAGAAGAAGCAAATTCGCATTCAGACGGAAACTTGCATTCAGAATGTCGTAGCATCAGCTGCCTTTAATCACTCCGTAGACCTAGGCGCCATCGTCAAAGCTTTTCCGCATGTCGAGTATCGACCGGAAGTTTTTCCTGGACTCGCCTTTAGATTGAAGAAGCCGAAAACATGCACCCTCATCTTCGATACGGGGAGTATGGTTTGCACCGGCGCCAAGTCAGAGAGGGAAGCTAAAAGGGCGATCCGGAAGGTCGCCAGAGAGCTTAAGAAGGCTGGCATAATCATCATCGGAAAGCCTGAGATAAAGATTCAGAATATTGTCGCCTCCGGAAGCCTCGGCAGCCCAATCGATCTTGAAGAATTATGCATGCAAATTCATGTGGGTGGGAGCCTCATGTATGAGCCGGAGCAGTTTCCAGGCGCAATATATCGAATGGACAGCCCAAGCGTTGTTTTCTTGATATTCTCCAACGGTAAGATCGTGTGCGTGGGCGCCAAGAAGGAGGAAGAAATCTACGAGGCTGCGGAAAAGCTTCGGCAGAGGCTGGAGGAGATGGAGATTCTCTGTGAAGAAATGCCTTAAATGTGAAAAGGGAAAGGCTGTGGAGGAGACTTAAGAAAGGTGAAAACAACGATGCACGTGCTGAGGGATATGACAAAGTTTCAATTCTGCATGTCTGTCGTGGAAAAACGAGTGAAAGCGGATACGAACACATCAACCAAATCAAAGTCTCCATACTAAAAACACCCAAAAACAAGCGACAACAAACGTGAATTGGAATACAGGTTTGGGAACATCATCATTGGAAGAGTACTTTACATTTCTTAGGAGCAACATTAATAGCTGCAGTAGCTTATTTACAGAAATTACTGGTATAGTTGGTGTGATTTGCTGTGAACCGAAAAATTGTCTTGCCATTGTTTTTCATGCTTGTTGTTACGCTTTTTTCAGGTGTAGAATTTGCTTCAGCTGAAGGAAACGTTGGCGTCAGTGTTGGGCAGACCGCTGAATACACTTATGCGATCAGTGGAACTGAAAGGGACAGTAATGGCAGTTTAACTACGTCAGTGCCATTCACTGCTGGCTACCTTGAAACGATTACGATTCAAGAGATCTCTGGAACCAATGTTACATTTCAATACGTAAGGGATCTACTTAATGGAACTGAAGAAACAGGCGTGTCTTGGGTAAATGTGAGTGATGGAAATGGCACTGGATTTTTCGTTATTACTTCAGCAAACATCAATGCAGGTGACATGTTATATCCAGATTGGACAAATGAAAATCAAACTTCTGAAGGTGCTCCCTTTGTAAACGAAACTATTCTTATGACGTATGGGGACACAACCATAGAAGCTAATCATCTAAATTATACGTACACGGTTGAGGACCAAACTTATTCTGAGAATTATTATTGGGAAAAATCGACGGGGTTAATGGTTAAATGGACTCTGAGTGGCTCAGAAGTTGTTGAAGATGACGCGATAGAAACTTTGAACATTTATTTTCAGAAAGTTGGTTTACAGCAGGTATTCTATCCGTATATTGATAGCAAGGACTATCCGGTGACGGTGGACAGCGACTCCGCTATATTAGGGTTTGAGTTCAATCAAACAGAGAGAAACCTGAGCTTAAATGTAACAGGTAAAACTGGAACATCTGGCTTCTGTGATGTTATAGTTCCTGACAGTTTGCTTTGGGGCACGTTCTCCTTGAAGATGGATGGATACTCATTAGTGGAAGGTGATGACTACAGCCAAACACATAACGGAAGACATTACACCTTTCACATAAGTTACATTCACAGCACGCACACAATCGAAATCGTAGGCTCCGATGCCATACCCGAGTTTCCAGCATTCCTGATTATGCCATTATTCATGACAGCAACATTACTGGCAGTTATACTCTACAGAAAACGGCTTCGTCACCTTCCAACAATCTAATCTCCCTTTTGATTAATCACCAAACTAACAATAACATTCCAAAAACGTTTGAAACGACGTACCGCATATTTTTTAAACATCAACACAGAAAATTTACCAAAAGTGATAATAGTGGCTTTTGATTTGGAGGTTCCTAATTTTTCTAGATATCCGCGCTTCTCCAGCGTTCTAATTCTATGATTAACCACCGAATATTTTGTGTATCGCAGTCCCTTTCGTTTTCTCACTGCTGTGCAGATATCCCATATTACATGTGTGGAATTTTGGCAAGATTTATCTTGTTAAAAGTTTTCTTAAAAGGTTGCTAAGGTGACGTGTTCTTGGAGATTGTAGTTATTGGAATGGGGTATGT
>JAUWDF010000151.1 GCA_030608925.1 Candidatus Bathyarchaeota archaeon
AATGGGGTTCAAAAAGCAAGCTTGGTTCTAGGAAAAGCTTTTCATGATGACTCAGTATGGAGGCAAGCAATTCCAGATGAAACTGAAAGGAAGCAGAAACTTCCCGTAGTTTTCGAGATTTCTCTGAAATATGCCTTGAGATATGGTGAGGTTTATGCTACATCAGAAAACCTTGAAGGAATAGCAATAATACTTCCGTATGATAGGGCAGATATGACTGTTTGGAGGTTATTGAGAAGCGGAACTTTTAGAATTGGGATGAAGCTTGGAAGAAAAACAGGCAATAGACTCGAAGAGATTCTTGCTCCCATCATTAAAGCTCAGAAAGAGATTTTGAAAAGGCGTTATTTGTATCTTCAAGCAATTGGAGTGTCACCAGAGTTACAGGGACAAGGTTTTGGAGGGAAATTGCTAAGGACAATATTCGAATATGCTGACAATGAAGAATTTTGGGTCTATCTAGAAACAACTGAAGAAAACGTCCAACTATACGAGAAATTTGGGTTCCGAGTATTCAAAGAGGTAGAACTATCCACCATTGACCTTTCAATGTGGGCAATGGTTAGAGAAACAAGCTGAAAAGATCACTCCTTGGGTACAATCGTTTTATCAAGGTTTCACTAATTCTCAGTGCATATCATTTGCTTCAAAAAGCCAAGTAATAGTAAGGTCTTCACCCGCAAACTCCCTTTTTTGGTCACTTAGGATCGACTATAGTTTTTCTTTTCGTGACTATGACTGATAGTAGTGTTGTAATTATGAACAATGGTAGAATAAGGAATGGTGGAAACTCTGGAATTATTGGATAGTTGTCTTGATTGTTTCCATCAATGAGATATGGTGTGTCCCAGATGCCTGAACCATCTATCACTGTAGCATTTGGGTATCTTTCTGGGTAATCACTCCAATAGTTTCCACCAGAAGGATAGCCGCAATCCCAATTGTTTATTGAGTTGGATGAAGCAACTTGATTTGTGTTGTTTACAAGGTTGTTGTGACAAAAAGTGTTGTTTGAGGAGGAGATGACTTGGATGCCGTATTCGTTTTTAGTTATTTCATTCTCGTAAATGCTATTGTTGCTTGAGTCGTGTCCAACTGTAAGGCCATTACCGTTATTCTCTATGTGGTTTCCATTTACGAGGTTATAATGTGAATATGAGAGAAACATGCCTTCCACGTCACTTGTTGTCACATTGTTCTCAGAAACAATGTTGTACGATGAGTAATAGAGCAGAAGACCGTAGTTGATGTTTCCGGTTAGGTTGTTTTGAATTATTGTGTTGTTCGAAGAATCATAGAGTTCAATGCCAAAACCGTTGTTTGCCACCTTGTTTCGCGTAATTATGTTATGATCTGAGTAGGCGTCAAGCACGATGCCGTCTTGATAGTGTGCTGTAATGGTATTGTTGTGTATGGAGTTGTAGGAAGATAGATCTAGCCCAATGCCATCGTCATCGTTTGCTGTTATGTTGTTTCCAGAAATAGTGTTGTAGTTCGAAAAGTTCCAAAGAGCGATACCGAAGCCACTATTTGCTGTTACGTTATTTCCTTGAATTGTGTTGTTCAAGGAATTCCAGAGAACGATTCCGTCCCAGAAGGCCTTAACTTCCATATTTTTGATTGTTACGTTACTTCTCCCTGTGAGATTTATTCCATTGGCATGAACCAGCGAAGGTGAGCGTGAGAGACTATATCCAGCTCCATCCAATGTCATATTGTCTCTTTCAATTATCATTCCTGTCGCATCGCCATCAACCTCGATGTCTCCTGTGAACGCGTAGACATCGCCATTTCTTTGGATTGGTACCCAGGAAGGCTCGATATCGCCATTAGCCCTGATGTAGACTGTTTGGAGTTGCGCTTCAACTCGATAAATCTTAACCGTTAATGCTAAAAATCCAAAGAGAACAGCGACTAAAAGCAATGAGGAAATATGTTTCTTGCCCATTCTAATCCACTGCCTATAATTCACAGTTCTTTGTTATTTCTGAATTTTTATTGTTTGTGGAAAAAAGTATACTCTAACACCTTTCCAAATCTGCAATATGCGCAATTGCATCAGAAATGGACCAAGAGAATTCAAGGTGGGTCGGGAGAGATTTGAACCCCTACCACAGTGGAGATATCACCCGAAATTTCCTCGCAAGTCCCCATTTTTCTGCCTTTTGTGCAATTCTAAAGCCTTTTTGGCATAGTTCGTTCATGGATTTTAATTGCTGCAACTAAGAATACTATTGTGAATATCAAAAGAACGACAAGGTCCAGCTCAACTGGATAGAAGCTCCTGCCCTGCATGGAATTCCTTGCTAGGTCGGTGAAATATGTTAATGGTGAAATTGAAGAGAGCGTTTTGCCCCAAGCAGGCAATTCTTCGATAGGGATGAAAATGCCGCTTATGAAAACGAGAGGGAATTTAACCATAGACGAAATCATCATCACTCCAGCTGGACTGTCTGTGGGTGGATAAGACGACAGAAGTATGCTCAAGGATGCAAAGCAAAACGTTGCAAGAATGACACCTAAAGCCAGAACTAACAAGTTGACCATTTCAATCCCAATGAATAGGGCTACAATGATGGGGAATAATGACACAAAGGCTCCAAAGAGGAAAGAAGAAAGTACATCGCCAAGGAAGATTGCCCACAGAGAAATCGGAGAGGAAATAAGTCGTTCCAGAGTTTTCGCTCTTGCTTCCCAGGGAACAATGGCTGGTCCAACCGAAGTCGCTGTGAAGAAGGCAGTCATTCCTAACAATCCTGGAATAAGCTCTTCAGCAGGCAGGTTTCTTCCGATGTAGAATGATAAAAACAGGAAAAAGGGAACCAAGAGGCCGAAGATGATGACTGGACCCTTAGAATAGTAGATCCTGATATTTTTCTTGACGATTGCGAGAGATCGCTTGAACTGATCCCAGCAAAGACTATTCGCCATAAGGAACACCTTTTTCCTCTTCCCTCACAAGTTCAAGGAACACATCTTCCAAACTCGGTGCAAGAGTATTCAGAGAAATTATCTTCGCTTTTCTTGCCTTGGCGAATTCGACAAGCTCAGCTATCACTGTACTTGGGTCATCCACATAGAGTCTCGCTTTGTCTCCTTGCTTTTTCACTTCACGGACTCCTTGAATTTTCATCAACTCATTGACTTCTACTGCCTTGTTGAAGCTAACCTCGATTGACTGTAACCCACTACTTCTTGACTTGAGTCTTTCTGGGCTATCAATCGTTGCGAGTCTGCCATGGTTGATTATGGCGATATTACCGCATAGTTGATTGGCTTCTTCCATGTTATGCGTTGTCAAGAACACAGTTGTTCCTTTTTCATTCAGGTCTCGAATCATGTCTCTAATAAGACGCTGACTCTCTACGTCCAAGCCAGATGTAGGCTCATCCAAAAAGAGAATTTGAGGCTCATTAATCAAAGCCATGCAGAGCAACAGCTTCTGCTTCATTCCCCGAGAGAAGCCTTTAACGTGGTGGTCCTTTCGATCATGAAGTCCGAAC
>JAUWDF010000190.1 GCA_030608925.1 Candidatus Bathyarchaeota archaeon
AGCTACACAGTGCTTGTACGATTAACCAGAAAGATAAATTGAAAGTCATAAAGTTACCTGCGCGCGCGAGGCTGGATTCAGAATATAGAAAAGAGTTATGAATTTCGAATTCTGATTCGGAAATATAACCGTACTGAAATCTAGCGCAGGTCGTTTTTAGGCTTGCTAGTTTCAGACAATGGGATTTTTAATCCCATTTTTACCTTTTCGGAACTTTGGAATAGTCACATACCCGACCAAAGCAAGGATCATTGCAGCTGTAGCTAGAACTGTTCCGAGAGGAACTTCTGGAACTACATTGTTTAGGGTAACTGTTACACTTCTTGTATCTGTATCAGGAAGCTCATGATTATCTGTGACTTTCAAAGTTACATTGAATGTGCCAGGTTCCATGTATATATGTGTGAGAGTCTCCGAGAGATTTGTGCTGTGCTCATAAATTCCATCATTATCCCAATCCCATTCATAGAGCACGATTACTCCATCAAGATCATAACTTCCACTAGGATCAAAAGCTACTGGCGTACCAACATTCACAACATCTGCACTCTTTACGAAGGATGCTACAGGTAGACACATACCGAACATCCCTGCCATTCTAACCACGTCAAAGATGTCTATTTGTCCGTCAGATAATACATCCGCAAAAGGATTCCAATATTCATCTCCTGGTTTGGAACCGAAGGTTTCTATAACTGCTTCAGCGTCATAGATGTCAACTTTTCCATCATGATTAAGATCCCCAATTAGGCTAAAAGCTGAACAAGGACCCATGAGCGTAAACAATAGAAAAACGCTTACTAGACAAACTAACCTTGAAGATTTTAGCAACATATTTCCTCACTAGCTTCCACCCTTCGATGCAATATATGATTGATTTCAAAGATCGATACATTGTGGATTTCGAATTACTCCATATTTGAGATCACTGTGCATAGGTGAAAAACAGTCTATCTATCAATGGTTTCTCTTGCGATTTCCAATTAGCTACCTTACTACAGTTTTTTGCCACAATTATGGCAGAATTTAGCGTCGGTTAGACTCTCTTCTCCGCAGTTAGGGCAAACTATTGGTTCCTTGCTTGTTACTTCCTTGAATTTATCTCTCGCTGTTCTAAAGGCTTTTTCCATCTCTTTCCCTGCTATGGTGAATGCTTTCTCCATTTCTTCACCAACCCTAGAGAGTTCGCCTTTCAAATCCTTCCATCGAGTGGAAATGCCTGCTTCTATACCTTTTCTTGTTCTCACGCCACATTTAGAACAGAAAAAATCTTCTAGATCAAGTTCTTTTCCGCAATTTGAACAAAACACCAAAATATATCCCATACGAAGATGTGGAAAGGAAGATTTAAACATATACAGCCTGCGCTCTTTTGTACTATTGAAACAAGGTTTAAACCTCCGTCTTACCCCAATGGAAGAGGATCCAGCTGCTTAATGCGCAGGCGCATAGGTTCGCCTCTATGCAGTAGTATCCATAAACTACGCTGATTAGCACGCTTGCGAAAGAAAGTAAGAAGAACGTTTCTTCATTTTTCACTCATTTCAGAATCTGTTTTACTCTAATCGTATTTTCCGCCAGCTCTGACGCATTCAGCTTTCGGTCTTTTCGGTCTTGGAGTGGTTCGTTGCTTTTTATGTTTCTGGCACTCTTGCAATCTTATGAGGATCCACCCTTCGTCTTGGTACTCGCATCCACATTCGAGTTTAATCACACTATTGGCTCGTGTCTCATCTCTTTTCTGTGTCATCCAAATCCTTCTGCAATATGATTAATTCTCTATGCCTTGTCTTTAACGTTTTACCCTGATCCCAGGGTGTCATGTTTCCGATTGCACCAGAAATATAATTGCACGCACCAAGCAACTCCGATAACCTATTTTCAGGTTCAAGCCTTGTACAAGACTGTTACATGTGAGGCTTTGGCTCTAATTCCTTCATATCGAACTCCTTCAACTGTTCGATGTGCCTAACTAATGCATCAACTGTTATCTCTAAGACTTTCTTACCTGCATCTGATGTTGCAGTGCTGGATTTTCCGGAAACTCCACTCTTTGTGATATCTGCAAAGTCAAAGGGTAAAGCAAGTGCATTACCACGTACTTCCTTGATCATAGACTTGAGGAAAGAACTCACTTCTTTAGTATCAACGTCTGGAGCTTTATCCATTGCAACTAAATGGGAATGCAAGGCTAGGTTCATTGATGTTTCTTCTGCAGATGCATGTTTTCTTTCTTCTATAGTGAAGAGATTTGGCAGAAGCATTTCTGCAGTCTTCCACCAGATAAAAACCGTTACAAAAACGTCTTGCTTCCTTAGTTCTTTGGCCATATCTAAAAGGGCACTGGTGTTTCCACCATGACCATTCACGATTACAACTTTCTTGATTCCATAGTAACTCAATGATAGACAGACATGCTTTACGTATTCTGAAAATACTCTTGATGGGATAAAAATGGTTCCCCAGAATTGTCGATGATGAGAACTGACACCAAATGGAACAACAGGAAGACAAAGAACATTGGTTTTCTTTGAGGCCCTTTCAGCTAATTCTTTAGCAATGAGATGATCTGTTCCCAACGGGTTCTGCGGTCCATGTTGTTCTGTCGATCCCACAGGCAGAAGGACAATGTTACTCTTGGTGAGATACTTCTTGGCGTCAACCCAATTGATTTCATGAAGAAGCGTATTTTTCATCTACAATCAACTGTCTCTTAATGAAAAAGACTTGCCATTTATTTTTTGCGTGCGTGTATTTTTTTTTACATATCTGCACTTTGATGTGCACGCGCCATATGCACTAGTAAGCAAGTAAATTTAAGCGGATTGTCTGAAATCAAGAAATGATGAAAAGCAACTCTAGTGTCTTTGCGCTCGATTTGTCCGCTCAGCTGCGTCAGTTAGCGCTTTTTCCGAAACCATTTCATCGAGCACAAGAACGTAACGGCAGCTGTCACATAGACCATCCTCACTTGTGGCTACTCTATCTTCACATTTTTCACATTTCACAGTGGAAGACAAATCATTAACTT
>JAUWDF010000172.1 GCA_030608925.1 Candidatus Bathyarchaeota archaeon
CAACATCCAACGACTACTCATTGTAATACTAAGTTTCGCCGTTAGTCTTTTTTTTGGGTGGTTTTTCTATCTTGTATTCGCTAAGCTGACACCCTTCGGAATAGATTTAGATGACATAAACAGGTCCCCTGTCGCTGTTGGCGTATTCCTGTTCAGCTATGAAGTGTTCCTGGGATTAATCATCTACGCAAGCTTAATGGTGCCCTTGGCCTAGAGAGGAAAAGGCAAATGGGCTGTATAGGACGCACTAGCTGCCAGATGCTGTTACTAATTTCTTTCTTAGTCCTGGTCGCTTTGCTGGGAGAAGTTGATGGATTACCTAGTGGTGGAAGTTACCCTCCAACATTTACGTTCAATGGAGAAGATTGGTTCGATAGCTGGGGCTACAATAGAAATTACTATGGAGGACAAAACGGGTACATGCCGAATTTAGCCTACGAAACACTGGGAGCAGACCAGGAACTAGCTTACAGTCTAGGACAACAATTCCGAATTAACTATCCAAGTGAAGTACGTAGAGCAGTGGCTATCCTAAAGTTTGTCCAGAGATGGACAGAATATGGTTACGACGTCGACAACGTTGTGATGGATGGACATGCACAGAACGAGTGGGCATGGAACGCTGATGAAATGGTTCACATGTTGGATGAATCCACAAATACTATTGCAGTCGGGGACTGTGAAGACATGGCTTTTCTCTGTGCAACTATCTATTTGGGTGCTGGAATCGACGCAGCTTTAGTGCTTACCACGAGCCATGTTGCGCTGCTAATCTGGCTTCCAGAGTATCCCAACGCCAATTACTACTGGGATATACCTGATGATGGAAAAGGAGGAGGCTGGATTTGGGTTGAAGCCACAGGTGATCAGAACCCTCTAGGTTGGACCCCACCAGACTTTGCGGATGGTGACTGGACTGTTTTTCCTTTGGGTTTCATTGAGTTTACTGTAGAATACACTCCACGAAATCCCCAAGCTGAAGATGATGTTTTTGTCGCAGCCAAAGTGGCTAGTGCAAGAGGATTAGTCGATAGCGTGTTACTAAACTACTCGATACAGGGGGAAGGGTATTCCATATTGACTATGACGTCAAAGGATTCAGTTTATGAAGCAACTATTCCAAGGCAACCCAAGGGTACAGGAGTAAAATTTACTGTTTCCGCCACTGACACAGAAGGAAATACAAAGGAACTAGGTGATTTCCAATATACAGTGGGATTTGTACTGGAAATCCCGAGCATACTCTTAGAACCGATGGTTCTAGGTCTAATTATAGCGGGCTTTCTCATCATTATCTTATTCGCGCTTCTGTATCGTGCTCATGGGTAGAATTTCTAAGGAAATCTGGGAGAAAGGAAATCGAGAAGGCAAAGACTGAGCTCACGCGGATAGTGGACTGACGTGGAAGAGCTTAAATGTTGGTACAATATTGACAGCGCGCGCGCGTTTGAATCAACGGTAACAATCAAAAAGGTTGCCACGCGCAGGCAACACATGTGAAACCTGATGACCATAATCCCTATCCCGCGTGTTTATGCCTTGGTGTTGAAATCTGAGTCCTTGAGAGGTGGAGAAAGATTGGTGAAGGAGAAGATATCTGTTTTTGGACTACTTTTTATTCTCGTAACTGTGCTTACTCTCGGAACTCAGGAAGTTGAAGCTAATACTTCTGAGAAGGATTTCTCCGTAGCTTATCAATCTCAAGAAAAAACCTACTATTGTGGACCGGCAGCTGTTCAAATGGCATTGAATTATATTTCATCTGAGCTTCCAAGTCAAGATCAGTTGGCATCTGAGATGGATACGGACCCAATTGAAGGGGTCACGTATACTGATATGATCGCGGTTCCATTCAGTAACCGAGATTTTGAGGTGGTTTACGAAGGAATTTTCGAACTTGAGGACTTAAAAATAGCCAGCAACAATGATTTCTTAACGATTATTCTTATCTATTTCAGTAGCACCCACGAATATCAGCACTACATCCTTGTAATTAATCACAATGATAGTGGAATATTCGTTCACGACCCTTGGCCCACCTCGTGGAGTCAACCTCAAGGCAGAGTGACTGGTCAAAATGTGTTCATTTCCAACGAACAGCTAGCAGACCTTTGGGCCTGTGAACCCTCAAATTGGGGATTAGCCATACCTTACTCAAAATGGTCCTCCACAACTCCAACCTGGTGGCATCAATACTGGTATGTCCTAATAATAACACCCCTTTCCGTAACTGCAATACTTATTATTGTTTATATCAAGAGAAAGCAAACGCCAAGTGAGAGCCTGAATGAAGACGCCTTTAGCAACTTGATGAAACCTAGCACGCATTTGACCAGCTATCGTTAGGTTGTCATTAGCTCTCTAGCTATATCCCTATACCTGTCGAGGGCTGGTGAAGAGAATAATACGAAAACGACTTCATCCAATTGATCTTCTCCCTTGAGAAACTCTACCACAGTTTTCAAGGCTACTCTAGAGGCTTTCTCAATTGGATAACTGTAAGCACCTGTACTTATGGAAGGGAATGCTATAGTTCTCAAGCCTTGAGAGACAGCTAGACTCAAGGAGTTACGATAAGCACTAGCCAATAACTCTGGTTCACCTAGATCTCCACCACCCCAAACAGGACCCACTGTGTGAATTACATATCTAGCTTCTAGGTTGCCCCCCTTTGTTATTACAGCGTTACCTGTGGGCAATCCATTTTGCCACTTGTTTTCGCGAATTTTTCTGCATTCCTCTAGTATTGTTGGACCACCTTTCCGATGGATTGCACCATCTACTCCTCCACCACCCATCAAACTGTTGTTAGCAGCATTCACAATAGCATCTGTGTTCTGCTCAGTAATGTCTCCTCTAATGATAAGAATTCTAGTCTTTCCGACGTAAAATTCCATGATATCCACACGTCTATGGATGTACACGCATACTCAAGAGCATTTCCAAAACCTACTAGATATAATTACATCTGGCTAAGTTGAAGGAGTATGCTTCTTAAGTGGAATGTGCTTTTCGTAAAACTTTTTTAGCGTTTTCGAAAGTAAGTTTTCTGACTGCTTCTGGATATTTCAGCCATTTGAATCCTATATGTTCATTGGATAATGTTACCTTCGTGTCTTTAGT
The DNA here is from genome assembly GCA_030608925.1 of Candidatus Bathyarchaeota archaeon. Classification (GTDB taxonomy): domain Archaea; phylum Thermoproteota; class Bathyarchaeia; order Bathyarchaeales; family SOJC01; genus JAUWDF01. The sequence goes on from JAUWDF010000172.1 coordinate 3,124, forward strand.
TTTGATGAGGAAGAAGATGACTTCTTTATATATGGTCTCCCCCCCTCTTCGATAATAGTAGGTTATTTGTTCCCTGAAATCTTCAAT
>JAUWDF010000080.1 GCA_030608925.1 Candidatus Bathyarchaeota archaeon
ACCGGCTACAACTGGCTAGATGAATCCAAAGAAAGCAGAGTAGTTCTGTTAAGCAGACTCCAGAATCCTATCAAGATTGGATAACATCATAAAGCCTATTAAGATGACTCCACGAACCACATAGAGATAATTAAGGAATCATGTTCATGTCTCTGAGCAAAATTCTAGGAAATATTGACATAGAGTTAAAGGAGAGAGAAAAAGCAAAGAATGAACTCTATGACTCGATGCGGAAGGCTATCCGTCTTTCAAAGCAAGCAATTTTCTTGATGCACAGAGAGCAGTTCGTTGAAGCAAAGAAGGCGCTGAGTGAAACAGTGAGACTCTTCAGAATCTTGGAAGATATCTCTACAAATCATCAAGAACTCCTCCACGCAGGTATTGTTCACGCTGCTTTTCAAGAATACTCTGAAGCGCAAATCCTCCTTTCGCTACTGCGCGAAACCCGATTTGTAGAACCCGCAGAGATTCATGTACCATCTACTTCGTATTTACTTGGACTCGCCGATGTTGTGGGGGAACTTAGACGCACAGCTCTGGATTCTCTTCGAAAAGGAGACGTTAAAACTGCTGAGAGAAATCTTAAAACAATGGATGATATTTACAGGGAGATAATTGCTTTGGATGGGGCCATGCATTTCGTTTCCGAGCTCAGGAGAAAAGCGGATGTCGCTAGGAGAATCATAGAAATTACCCGTGGGGATGTAACAATTGAGGTACGTAGAAGTTCACTAGAGCATTCTATAAAGAAACTCCACAATGTCATGAAGACAGAATAGTGTATAACGTTGCTTTTTCGAAACACCAAGACATTGCCACCTTGGTTTTCACTAAAGAAAGCTCGCAATGCTCAGAGATTGATGGCTCGACGCATATCTCAGCAAGATTCTCTCTCAAGAGAAGTCTGTTACGTGGCTGGATTAGATGTAGCTTACACTAAAAATAAATCAATTGGGGCTGTTGCCATCTTAGAGCTTAACTCTCTCTCGTTAGTTGAATCCCACACCGTTTGTGTCAAAACCAGGTTTCCTTATATTTCCACTTTGCTGTCCTTCAGGGAAGTTCCTCCTGCAGTTTCAGTCATGGAAGCTTTGGATTATCAGCCTGATGTAGTGATTGTGGATGGGCATGGAATAATGCACCCCTATCGATTCGGCTTTGCATGTCACTTAGGGCTGATTCTTGGAAAACCCACAATTGGTGTGGCTAAAAGGCCATTGGTTGGAAAAGTAGGCCAACTTAATGACCAAAACTGGGCGCCAGTAATAGATGGAGGCGAAGTTATTGGAGTAGCCTTGACAGTTGTTGAAGGAGTTAAACCAATCTATGTCAGCATTGGGCACATGATTTCACTTGGAAAGGCAATAGAGGTCGTCAAACATTGCACATCAAACCATCGAATTCCAAAACCACTCAGCTTAGCACACAGTATTGCGAAAAGAGCTCAGCGGACGATTGAGGAAGAAAGATCCGTTTCAATACTATAGTTCTACAATCTCAGTTTTACGAGTGCTGGTGTCTAATAGAGCTATACTTGATTTCCCGGTTAAATATCCACAAACTTCTCCAGGATTCAGAATGACTGTGTTGCCTTTTCTAGTAATTTTTGCTTGATGTGAATGTCCGTAGATCAGTACATCGAAAAAATCAGCGTTTACCAGTGATTTAAGAAGCTCGTTATGCTCACCGTGTAATAACCCAATCTTCACCCCATCCATTAAGATCTCCGCAAAGCTATCTCTAATTTCCGCAGCTTCTAGAGCTTTGAACTGTTTCCGGAGGAGAAACTGGTCACCATCGTTATTTCCGAAAACTCCTATCAGCCTTGCTTCAAGTTCTTTGAAACGTCTTACAGCGAAGGGAGCTATGTAGTCGCCTGCGTGAAGGACTAAATCTACCTTTTCTCGGTTTAGGCGGTCTATCGCCTTATCAATCATAGGGAGATTGTCATGAGAATCAGCCATAATTCCAATCTTCAAATTCTCTCCACCATAGTCTCTTCTGGATCCTCCTTCTGAAAAGACTTTTCATGATTTCCTATCCATAATGTTGAAAAGAAACCGAGAAACAGCATGTGAGCTGTGCTCGATCCATAACCCCAGATTAACTGAGTTTCTCTAATTTGCAGGGACGTTTTTCTTCTTCAGAAGCTTTTTACCGAAATCGTAGCCTTTTTCAAAGGCTTTCATATTCAAGTTTTCAGTCCCCTTTGGGATGTTACGGAGAATTGCTTCTTTCATAGCTTCAAATGTGACCAGGTTTGTCAGGGACACTAGGGCACCTAGCATTACTACGTTTGCGATTATCGCCTTGCCCAGTTCTTTAGCAGTTTTCGTTGCAGGGACGTTGAATATTTTTGTGTTTGGTGGATCTGCTCTTTCAGTCACCATTTCAGAGTCAACCAGGATCGATGCGTTCTCCTTTGCTGTATTAATATAAGTGTGATAAGCTTCTTGAGACATTATGACTACTACATCTGGTTCATCAACGAGTGGGAAGTCTATCTCTTCATCAGCTATAACTACTTCTGATTTACAGCTGCCACCTCTAGACTCAGGCCCATATGACTGAGTTTGGACAGCATTCTTGTCTCCGTAAATACAAGCGGCCATGGATAAGATTAAACCCGATCGAATTATGCCTTGCCCACCGAAACCTGCAATTCTTATTTCCGTTCTCATTTAGATTCTTCTCCTTTGAGTTTTTCCTGCACTCGAATCGTCATTTCACGTAGTAGTCTCCCATAGCTGGGTTTTTCGATGTCCATAAACTCGCCAACCATTATTTGGTTCTTTGTGATTACTGCCTTTGAAGGGTCATATCCATGTTGAACCTGTGAAATTTGTTTGAACAACCTCATTACATCCGTGGCTGTCCCAAGTTTATTATATCGGTCATAAATCGTTGGGCAAGGGGATATGACTTCAATAAAGGAGAAACCTTCTTTCTGCAGCGACTTCTTTATTGAATTCTTAAGTCTTCTAACCTGAAGAGTAGTCCACCGTGCAACATAAATTGCACCAGATGCTGCAGCTAGATGAACCAGATTGAAGGGATGTTCAATACTTCCATAAGGTGTAGTCGTAGTCCACGACTCTAAAGGTGTTGTGGGACTATATTGCCCCCCTGTCATTCCGTAAGTGAAATTATTCGCACAGATAACTTTGATGTCTACATTTCTTCGGGCAGCATGAATAAAATGGTTTCCACCAATAGCGAATAGATCACCATCGCCACTTATGACTACGACTTTCAATTCAGGATTAGCAAGCTTCACTCCCGTTGCGAAAGCTATAGCTCTACCATGAGTTGTGTGAAACGAGTCAACATTGATATAGCCTGCTGCTCGCCCTATACATCCAATTCCTGAAACAACCACAACCTTGTCCAAGTCAATCGAAAGTTCATCAAGTGCATTAATAAAGCTGTTAATTAGGATCCCGTTTCCACAACCCGCGCACCAAATGTGTGGCATCCTGTCTTGTCTTAAGTATTTTGCAAAAGGGTGATTCTGGAGTATGTTTGATTTCTTCATTTAATCGCTTTCCTGAGGGCTGAGCTGATTTCTGATGGTCGATGTGGTTCTTCACCAAGTTTTGATAGAAGCAGGACAGGGGTTGTTTTTGCAGCCCTTTCAACTTCTCGAACTAGTTGCCCACAATTCATTTCAGGCACAACTATTGCTCGGGATTTCTTGGCGATCTGAGTCACTAATTCTGTTGGGAACGGCCAGATGGTTACCAATCGAAGAAGCCCAGCCTTAATACCCTCTTTTCTGACCATACGTACTGCACTCAAGGCAGCACGAGAAGTGATGCCGTAAGCGAGTACTACAATCTCTGCGTCATCTAACATTATTTCCTCAATTTTCATTATTTCTTTTGTGTTTCTTCGTATCTTATTGCATAATCTTCTGACGAGTCTATCTTGTGCTTCAGAGCTTACTGTCGCGGGTGCTCCTTCTTCGTTGTGCGTTAATCCCGTAGCGTGGAATCTGTAACCTTCGCCGAAACAAGCCATTGGGGGAACTAGGTTTTCATCAGGTTTAAAGGGTTTATATTTGGCTGGTGCCACTTCTGGTTTCTTGCGCCAAGAGAGAGGGATTTCTTCTTGTGGAGGAATCTTTACTCGCTCCCACATATGGCCTATGGTTGCATCAGCTAACAACATCACTGGAACTCTATAGGTTTCAGCAAGGTTGAAACTCTCTATGGTCAAATCGAACATTTCTTGAACAGATGAAGGTGCTAGTGCAATAATCTCATAGTCTCCATGTGAACCCCATCTTGCTTGCATTACATCTTGCTGGCTAGGCATGGTGGGCTGACCAGTGCTGGGACCACCTCGCATTATGTTCACAATGACAAGGGGTGCTTCAGTCATAACCGCTAAACCTATATTTTCTTGCATAAGGCTAAAGCCTGGACCTGAGGTTGCAGTCATAGCTTTCTTTCCTGCAAAGGAAGCGCCAATTACAGCAGCGATCGAAGCAATTTCGTCTTCCATTTGCAGATATACCCCACCAATTTCTGGTAGTCGCTTAGCCATGCGTTCTGCTATTTCAGTGGCTGGAGTAATCGGATAGCCTCCGAAGAATTCACAACCCGCTGCTAACGCCCCTTCAGCGCAGGCTAAGTCGCCGCTTAGAAAATGTGTTCCTTGGAGAACTGCTCTATTTTTCTGCATCATTATCATCGTCCTTTGATTTCTTTTCAACACAAAAAATAGCAAAATCAGGGCAGATGGCTGTGCAAAAGCCACAAAGTGTACATTTTCCCTCATCTACAACTTTTGGAGGATAAATCCCTCTTTTATTTAGCTGATCTGATTCCTCTAATACTTTTCTTGGACAAAACTCGATGCAGAAACCACAGCCCTTGCACAAATCTTTAGCAATGTAAATGGTTGCCTCTGGAACCTTGATTTCCTCACTGTCTAATGGTTTTCTCCATAATTTCTTGGGCACAACAAGTCCCATC
>JAUWDF010000032.1 GCA_030608925.1 Candidatus Bathyarchaeota archaeon
AGTCGCAAAATTTACGTCCAAGATCCTGCATGAAATCAACAGAGCGGGAAAAACTAGGAAGAAAAGACTACTTACAGTTCAAAAACTAGATGAAGTTGCGGTGTTGAGAGAAGCTAAAAGTTTCCTCCAGAGAGAGTTGAACGCTGAAATCCATGTTTGCATGGAAGAAGAGAAACAGAAATATGACCCAAGCAACCGTGCGGAGCGAGCAGAGCCTTACAAACCAGCAATATACATCGAATAGAGAAAATTATAGATTCATTTTAAGAGTGGACAAGTTGTTCACGGTGATTTTTATGTGATAATTTTTTCGTCCGCCTGAACTAGTCGTTGTGTAGTAGTCTTCATCTTTCTTCAACGAACTTCCGTAAAGAAGAGCCAGGATTGTACGGCTGATGTTTATCGGTGTCAGTTTCTTGCTCTGAATTTTCTCATCAATTTGCTCTTTCAATTGCCTAGGGTTAATTGTGTATATAATTCCATCACGTGTACCTGACTTATAGTAACTTGCTTCCATGTCGAGAAGAATATGACGTATCACGTCGTAGTAAGGACTTTTCTTTCTATGGATAAGACTGAGATAACTGCTCAAGGGGATGGGGATTTTTTGCGCACGAGCGCGGTCTTCTAACATTGCCTTCCCCTATTATAATGATCCAATGGATGCGGGATTTAAGTCTTGACGTTAACGCACGCTTGTATAGTCCCTATGGAGAGAATTTGTTAATCGTGTATATACTAATTTATATTTTCGTGCTCTCAACATAATTGAGAAACCGGGCCCGTGGCGTAGTCTGGATAAATCTTGCCAGAAAGCGCGTCGGCCCTCTAAGCCGAAGACCCTGGGTTCGAATCCCAGCGGGCCCGCCACTTTGATCAGTCTACGAGCGGGAATACGGTCTTTTAATAAAGAGCAGAGCTGTGGATCTTATCAGTCAAAAATTCGCCACTGTAACGTTAATATTTGACTGGTATATGCTTATAGAAGGACTGAAAATGAGTACGCATGCAGAAAACCTGAAACTGCGTTTGATGACGATAGAATTGCTTCAAACTGCAAAAAGACAACACACATATCGACAACTATCAGCTAAAACAGGATTGCCAGTAACTGTCTTGAGCCGATATGCAAAAGGTCATGTTCTTCCCAATATCACAAGAGCCAAAGAACTGTGGAAAATCTTAAAGAAACTAGTGGGTTTAGAGATGGAGCTTCGCCGAAAAATACATTTCAATGCGGATGGCTACTTCGATAACACTTTGATCATAAGTGACTTCAACACACTACGACAAGCTGCCCATTATGCTCTTGCTACCTTCGCAGGCAAGCGAGTGACCAAAGTTTTGACAGCAGCTGTGGATGGCATACCCCTGGCAACGATGGTCGCGAATCAGCTAGGAATCAATCTTGTAATAGCCAAACGGAACAAGGAAGTGGGAGTAACAGCTTTCCTTGAAGAAACCTACGCCCTAAGAGACTCAGGAGTAACAATGACATTATACGTTCCAAAAAACATAATCAAACGAAGAGATAGCGTACTCATAGTAGATGACATGATAAAAACAGGTGAAACTCAAAACGCATTAGTAAACATTGTTCGAAAAGCCAGAGCTGAACTGTCAGGTATCTTCAGCTTAATAGCCATTGGAGAAGATTGGAGAAAAGGGTTGAATATACCAAAAAACTGTCCAGTAGAAGTTATAACCAAAATGAACCCTCCCGCAAGAACAAGGTAAAAGATGATTTCACATTCAAACAGAGGCGCGCGCATTACTCAAACCCTTTTTACTCCAGATCGCTTTAATCGAATAGAACTGTTCAATCCTATGAAGGCATATTCATGAGAACAATTGAATGGAAAGATGGCATGGTTACAACTATTGACCAAACCAAACTCCCTCACAAAACAGTTACCTTGAAAATAACGAGCTGTAAGGAAATTTGCAAAGCTATAAAGACCATGCAAATTCGTGGAGCACCATTATTGGGAGCAGCTGCGGGTTATGGACTTGCGCTGACAGCATTCCATTCGAAAGCAAAGGAAAAACATCATCTGATCAAAGAACTTGATGCCTCAGCCCAGCTATTAAGGCAGACTCGACCCACAGCCGTGAATCTGTTCTGGGCAATAGAAAGGATCATTAGAAAAGCAAAGAAAACTGCGGGAGATACTAGAACGGTTGCAGCAATTGTGGTGAAGGAAGCCCAGAAAATAGCTTTGGAAGATGTCCACACCAGTAGGAAAATTGGAGAAAATGGCGCCGTCTTAATTAGTGAAAATGACACTGTGCTCACACATTGTAATGCAGGCAGACTGGCGACAGTAGACTATGGAACAGCGTTGGCGGTGATAAGAGCTGCTTGGACAGGTGGCAAAAAAATCCATGTTATTGCCACTGAAACACGACCTTTGCTTCAAGGAGCCCGATTAACCGCATACGAGTTGTTCAGCGATGGGATTCCTGTTACATTGGTTACTGACAGTATGGTAGGTTATGTCATGGCAGAAGGATTAGTAAATAAGATCATTGTTGGAGCGGACAGAATAGTTAAAGACGCGGTAATCAACAAGATTGGAACTTACCAAATATCGGTATTGGCATCAAAACATAAGATTCCGTTCTATGTAGCCGCGCCACAGTCGACTTTTGACATGAATCGATTGGCAGAAAACGTAGTTATTGAACAAAGGGATGCCCGAGAAGTGACAGAGTTTGCAGGTACCCAAATAACCCCAAAGGGAATATCTGTTCTAAATCCAGCTTTTGACATAACTCCTATGAAAAATGTTACCGCAATAATTTCTGAAAAGGGAATTATTTACCCAAACAGTGACTCAAAAGTTTCAGCAAATTAGAGTAGTCATTTATCTTAACGCATAGTATTAGGTTGTGTGGTAGGACAAGGCTTTGAGGAAAAAACAAGACCAAAGCATAGGATCCAAAAATAAGGATAATGAGAAAATAAGAACCCAGCTATCAGAAAAAGGAATAATTACAAAGCATCATGAGAAAATTGAGAACCTAACTTCTAAAGGGTACGGAACTCTAGAAGGCAAAAGACTAGTTTTAAACATCTTCGAGGCATTGTTTCTCCATACCAAGAATATGATTGAAGTATTCAAAGGAAGATCCCGCAAACCCTTAGATTTCCAAGAACTCTTACATTGGTCTGATGACAAGGATGAAAACGTTTGGGCAAAATATCTGGTTTACCGGGATTTGAGAAGTCGCGGTTACGTAGTTAGAGATGGTTTTGGATTAGGCATAGATTTTCGGGTATATGACAGAGGGGAATACAATAACTCTACAGCAACCTATCTTATTCTAAGTCTCCAAGAAGGCCAGCCAATCTTGGTTCATAAAATTGCTAAAATACTAAGGCACGTTCAAAGCCTTAAGAAAAAACTGGTCTTGGCAGTCGTAAATCGCCGCGGAGAAATCGTATATTATACATTATCAAAGCTGATTATGAAATAATAGAGGGATGCCTCATAACCAGATTTCAAACAGTCCGTGGAATGCGTGACTTTCTTCCCGAGGACGCTACAAGGTTAAGATACATAGAGACTACTGCAAGAGAAGCAGCAAAACTCTACGGTTTCCAAGAGATAATCACACCGATTGTTGAACATCATGAACTCTTAGCTGCAAAATCCGGAGAAGAAATCAAAGCTCGAATATTTGCTTTTGACGATTTAGGTGGAAGAAAAGTTGCACTAAGACCTGAGTTTACAGCTTCAATCGCGAGGTTGATGGCGACAACCTTGCGAAATGAACCCAAACCTATAAGGTTGTTTTCAACAGGTACACTTTACCGCTATGATGAGCCCCAATTTGGTCGCTATCGAGAATTCTGGCAATCAAATTATGAGATAATGGGAAGTTCGCGACTGGAGGCAGATGTTGAGATTCTCGTTCTCACAGATCATTTATTGCGAGAAGTTGGGCTTCAGAAATACTGGTTCAAGATAGGCCATGTTGGTATCCTACGAGGGTTGCTGACAGAGGAAGGTTTAGAGGATGAGAAGCAGAACAGTATAATGCAACTCCTTGACACAAAGCAATGGAAAAAATCTCTTGATTTGGCCAAAGAATTTGGGTTGTCCAGACGAGGTGGAGAAATTTTAAAGAAGATTTTTGAAACTAAGGGGAGTGATGTTTCGAAAACTCTGAAACCCCTTAGAAAGGAGCTGAAAAACTATCCTAAATCAGTCGAAGCATTAGAGAACCTGCAGCAGATCATCGATTTATGCCTGGCAGCCCACATTGAATTCAACACATCCATCGAAACAGGCTTTGCCCGTGGTCTGGAATATTACACAGGAATAATCTTCGAACTTTTAGTGCCTGAGATGAACGTTGCATTAGGTGGGGGTGGGCGCTATGACAAGCTCGTTGAGCTTTTCGGGGGTGAACCAACCCCAGCAGTTGGAGTCGCTCACGGACTTGATCGCATCGCCTTAGCCGCAGACATGCAAAATGTGCAACTGGAATCATCACCAAAAACTGTTGCAATTATTCCAATTGGTGACGAAGCCATTCCAAAAGCTATATCCTTGGCATCAAAGCTCAGAGAAAAAGGAGTTAATACAGAAATGGAGATTATGGGTCGCAAAGTTTCAACTTCACTTCAATCCTCTTCGAGAAGAAAGGTCACCCACGCGATAATCATAGGCCCCAAGGAAATTGAAGAAGAGAAAGTCATGTTGAGAGACATGATTAAACGTGTCCAAAACCTGGTTAATATTGAAGAAGTCCTAGAATTGCTTTCTCAGAGGCGGATTCCCGTAAAGTGAATTCACCCGGGAATTGGGGGCTTAGGGATCTGACGGAGCTTCCTTAGAGCAGTTATTACACAAAGGGAAATCAGAGCTATCCATAATAATACACCAAAGAAGAAATTCGCTAGAACGGATAAAGAATAAGCAATATTTATTTCCATGGAATAGTAGACGGTCGAAAGATCGAATGCGGTGAAGTAATAGTTAAAATACCAATGTAACAACAACGGTGCTTGAATTCCATAGTAGAGATATGCCAAAGCAAAAACAGCACCATTAATCGATGCCTGGGAGATCTTGCCTGGGCCCCAGCCACTGAAAAAGTGAGCAATTCCGAATGCAGAACTAGTGAGCAAGACCATTATCCATTCTCCCCAAGTCACACCTCCACCGAAGAATCCATTTCTATCAATTGTCTTCAAACCCATCATCTCCTTTGCCTTATCTGGTTGCACAACGGATAGAATAGCCATCTTCACGCGTGCGCCAATTGTTAAACCATATCTTGTGCTTCCCCCTACCACAGAAATTTAAGTCACCAGAAGAGTCCCTATGGGAATTATTCTAAAGATTATCTCCTCTATTATCGTGGCGCGTGACACCAGTAGAAAATCAAGGAAAGGGTCACCAACAATGGGCTCGCCTGTTGGGAAACCAGCTTGACTCTGCAAAGTGTGTAATACGATTGTTGTCACAAATAATATAGAAGCAATTGCTGGCATAGCAAGCAAATTGTTTTTAAAAGGGTTTATTCGAGAAGATCCTGAGAAAAAAACTTGGACTTTCCCCAGTAACCCTTCTCGATTCCTCCATGCAGCAACAAAGCAGAGTGCAAAAATCCACCAGAGAAACAGAAAGTATAAACCTGCGTTTACATTGACCTCCACATCAGAGATTAGTAATGGATTAAGAGGGATTGACTCACGACTGAAAACAAGCCCTTCTGGCGTAGAGAACAGGACAAGAACTCCTAAACCCATGGAAAACAGATAAGTGGCAATAATGAAGGAACAGAATATCAAAACGACTAAGATGAAGAACCTTTTGGCGGTTTCAAATAGACTGGTTGACATAGATGGTCCGTGCAATCCAAGAAGAGGAGTTGATTTTATTAACTTTACCTACATCTAGCGAGGAGCTATGGCTTTTGCTGCGAAACCTATTAGACATCTGCGCGTGTACATAAGCTGCTTTTCCCTTCTTATTCTTTAATCTTCTTCACTAGTTCTCTAGTGCTATCTTTTTGTAAAAGGAGTCCGTAAACCGACAAAACTATGGAAGTACGCTGTTTAAGGCATGGTTAGCCATTTTATCTACCTCTACAATGTCTTTTTGGGTCCTTGCGACATATCTAAAGGTAACTTGTACAAAATCTTGCTGAAGATTTCGAACTCTCTCCCAAAGACGTTCCAATCTTGAATTCCTTACCCTGTATTCACCAGTAAGCTGCTTCACAACTAAATCGCTGTCCAAGAAACAATTCAAAGATCCTTTTGTCAGTTTACGTGCAGACTCCAGAGCCAGAATCAACGCTTCGTATTCAGCCTCATTATTAGTTCGCCTCCCCAATAGCTTGGCATGTCTTTTAATCACAAAACCTTCTTCACTCACTATCTTAAAACCTGCAGCTGCTGGTCCAGGGTTTCCTCTTGAGGCTCCATCGGAATATACCGATAAATGAGTTAGTTCTCCATATTGCAACTTACGCTCAAACCTAACCTCTATAGTAGTTCCATGAAAATTATTAAGACATATCCCAGTCTTCTCCTATGTGTCCGAGGATTCTTACCAATCACTGCTATTATGTTACAAATAGTCTAATCGATGAAATAATAACGAAGAAGATGAACAATCTTCTAATCCATATGTTGCCAGCCTTAACTGCTAAGTCAACTCCGATTTTTGCTCCAGCTATAAGGCTTATTGATAAAATAATCCCATAGATGAAATTTACTTTCATATTTATTAAGAAAACCACGAATGCAATCATCGATAGTAGGCTAACAATAAACCTTGTGATCCCCGCACTTTTAATGAAACTCATTCCATAAAACGAAACAAACATAAATGTAAACATTGTACTGACGCCAGCTCCAAAGAAGCCACCATAGATACCTAGGAAAAAAGACAATACGGATGTCATGATGTAGTCTGATTTTGTGGGGTTTGTCTTTTTTTCTTCTAGCCCAAGCTTTTTCTTATACATTATTATACTGCCCATGATCAACATCAAAATCGCGATTATGTACTTGAGAATTTCTTCCGCGGTCTGGAGTACAATGGCTACTCCTACGATCGACCCTATTGAAGCAACTGCTGCGAGGAATAATGCTAGCCCAAGATTGAACTTCACTTTCCTATGATAGCCGATTGCTCCGACTCCAGTGTTGAAAATCATCGCAAACCTGTTT
>JAUWDF010000159.1 GCA_030608925.1 Candidatus Bathyarchaeota archaeon
AATGGCTTTTATTGAAGCCATAAGTACTTAGATTCGCTGCAACAAAGTAGAATGTTCAGTTAACTCAAATGGTGAAAAGTAAATTTGGGCAAAGTGAGACCAGAATATGTTAAGAAGATTGCCCGAGAATTACTGGGGCTCTACCCAGACAAGTTTACTAAGAACTTCCAAGGTAACAAGGAAGCTATAGGCTCTTTAGCGGAAGTCCAATCATCCAAGCTCAGAAATAGGATTGCAGGTTATATTACACGATTAAAGTCGATCGAGGCTGTGGAAGAATTGGAAGACAAGGAAGAGACTGAAGAGAAAATGGAGTAGGAGTAAGTCACACTTGGCTGATATTGGCGAATATAGGAAAGGGTGGGCTCTTCGATACTTACGGGAAGCAAAAGCAGAACTTCTGGCTGCTGAGAAGACCCCATCAATCGCTCACAGTTTAATCCTTGAATCAATGAGAAAAGCTCAAGCAGCAATCTACTATAGTCTCGGAGATCCTGCTTTTATTGAATCAATAGTGTATCAGGCCTTTTACAACGACCAACAAGATTCCAATGAACCCATACTGAAATGCTTGATTGAGATTGAGCGGACAATCCAGAAACTTTCTCAAACACCCGACTCTGAAATCCCAAATACAATTCAGTATGTCGACGACATGATGGATATTGCATCAGACATTGTAGAGCTTTTCACCGGTGAAAAGGATTAGCAAGATTATTTTAAGACACTTATGAAATTTAGATTCCTAGCTGAATCCAGGTATTTAAGTTGACTCATTCAATCCAAGTAGAGTTTATGGGCACACTTAAGAAACTTGCTGGGAAAAAAAGAGTCGCCTTATGTTTTGACAAACCTGTGAAAGTTCACGAAATAATTACTGAGTTGGTAAGCACCCTTCCCTCCAAATTCGGTCGATTCCTAATCGATCCAGAACTTAACGATCCTAGACCAAATGTCCTTATAATATTGAATAAGACTGAGATTGGAGCTCTAAACGGACTAGACACAAAGGTTCGAAATGATGACAAGCTCGTTATTATTCCCGTAGCGCATGGAGGGTGAACACATCTGGCGAGAAACTGAATAAAATCTGCGTCTCTATATATTGACACATCTGAAGCTCGCTTCAAGTCGGATAATTGAAGGGATAAAAATGGTAAATGAAAAGAGGATAATGTCTGCTGATATAAGTGTCCGGATATGGAGAATCGCACAGCCATAAATCACAACTAGAATAAAGGGTGCAGCAGTGTATGCTTTGCACTAGCGTGGCTTGGGTTTAGAAAAAAAAGGGTTTTAGGTTGGGATAATCCCAACCAATATATTTTTGTCGTCTGTTAGACGATATACTACATGAGAGGAATATACAATCTAGAGATGGCACAATGTCTTCGATTCTATGCAAATTGGGTGCACATAAATGGAAAAACTTTGGAGATCGAGTCGTCGTAGTTTGGAGAGAGCCTGGACTACTAATAGGAACTAAGGTAACCAAAATGAAACGTGTATACTGTGATAGGGAATGTTTACGTTGTGGGATCAGAGAAACCCGAAAGTTTGTTGAAAACATTGATGGCACCATAGCTGCTGCTGGATGGAAACAAATAGTGAAAGATGTGAATAGCGAGTAACCAAGTAGCTGCGAATAGTTATTGAGTTGGTTTTGGAACAACATCATCAATTAATGATTAACAGAATAAAGTTCTGGTAAATTCTTCCACAAAGCATTTATATCTAAATCCATAACGAACTTTAACCACCCCCCAAACCGAAAGGATGTCAGAGGCAAATGCCAATGACGACAAACTTCTAAGCAGTAATGATTACTCGTCGTTTTTGTTTTATATTCTATCACAATGTGTGCTCGTTAACATTGGGTCGCGTTTTTGCATAAAAAGTAAAAAGAAGTTTTTCATAGTTAGCAGAGGAAATAGATCCCAATGAAAGTTGATCCTTTTCTAGTTGAGCAATTCATGAATGCATTCGAAAAGAAGGCTGAATTGAATTTAGCTGAAACCTGCGTTGATCCTTTCACGTTAGGGGATTTTCTGGATTTTGTAGGACAATGCAGGTTCTTCGATTCAATAAAGAAGATGAAGCTGACATATGGAGAGATCGAAGGATCTCCAGCCCTTCGTCAAGGACTAGCAGATCTATACGAACATATGAAACCACAAAACATTCTCATTAGTGGAGGAGCTATTGCTGCCAACTTCCTTGTATTCTACAGCCTAGTTGAACCATGTGACACTGTGATATCTATCTTCCCAGCTTACCAGCAACTACAAAGTGTGGCGAAATCATTTGGTGCAAATGTCAAACTTCTCCCATTACATGAGAGTAACGGATGGTTACCAAACATTAAAGAACTAGATAATCTGGTTGACAAGAGAACCAAGCTGATTGTAATCAACAACCCTCACAATCCTACAGGAAGCCTCATAGAATCTGACTCTCTTACTGAAATTTGTGAAATAGCAGAAAGAAATGGTGCCTATTTACTTAGTGATGAATCATACAGAGGTCTATGGGTTACACCAACCGATTCAGTTCCTTCAGCTGTAGACATCAGCGACAGTGCTATCGCAACTGGATCCTTTTCTAAGCCATTCTCATTAAGTGGGTTACGTTTGGGATGGATTGCTGCTAATCAGAGAATCGTCCGACAATGTATGCTTCACAGAGATTATACAACAATTAGTAACAATATGATTTCAGATGCACTGGCAACTCTAGCGGTCAAGCACGCAGACCTAATATTTAACCGTAGCTTAAGAATAATTCGTGCTAATCATGAAATAGTTTCACGCTGGGTCGACGATGAACCAAGGATCCGCTGGATTCCACCAAAGGCTGGAAGTAGTGGGTTCCTTCGATATAATATGAATATTTCATCTAAGAAGCTCTGCCTACAGCTCCTGAAGGAGAAAAGCGTCCTTTTAGTTCCGGGTTATTGCTTTGGCATGGAAGGTTACTTAAGAATAGGCTACGGATGTGGAACCAGAACTCTCAAAGCAGGCCTTTCAGAATTCAAAGATTTCCTCAACTCCATGAGATAGTGTCCCCCAATCTGTCAAAAAGCTGTCGCAAATCTTTTTTGTTTCTTTGTCACAAAAGAAAACACGATCTCACATGGTAACATCGAAAGAAATTCTATATCTTTCAAGGGTTGACGTAGAGAGCTTGAATATCCAACTGGAGGAAATAATTGAAGTCGTCGAATACGCTTTCCACGAAAAAGCTGAAGGAAGAGTTGAGATGCCGCCAAAACCAGGTGTCCATCCACAAACAGATTCTTTCATCCATGCAATGCCCGCATGCATATACAAATTAAGAGCAATTGGAATCAAGTGGGTAAGCGGTTTTCCTAATAACCCTCAGAGAGGTCTGCCATACATTTCGGGTATCATCATCCTAAATAATTTTGA
>JAUWDF010000088.1 GCA_030608925.1 Candidatus Bathyarchaeota archaeon
CGTCCACCAGTAGGAACAATATATGTCGTCGCCCTGAGTGACCTCCCAATTAACGGAGGCGGCGCCGAAACACCTGTATACGAAGTACAATTCACCATACTTCCCGAATGGGCATAAGCAACAGAACAGCTAGACCTCCAATCACCTCTATTTTTTTTTATTACCCTAAACCGAGAGAAAGATAGAACAAAAATCCAGAACCCTTATTAACGCATTTTTCCAGGTTATTAAGAGAGAAAGGAGAAACTGAATGAAAGCAAGAAAAAACCTTCTATACTTAATATTGACGATTTTAGCTTTCACAGTCATACCAAAAAATGCATTATCCCAGTTTGGACTAGAAGCAACAGTGGCTACTGACAAATCCTCATACCAACTAAGAGAAATAGTGGAAATCTTCGGAAACGTAACCTATTGGGACGAACCAGTTGATGAGGGACTTATTGGTATACAGGTGGAGACACCACTTAGCAACCTAGTGACGCGCACTGCTTTGACAGGCACAGAACATGCTGGAGGCTATGATTTTGACATTACCTCCTTCTACTCTTCTGATGATGGAGGCAATCCTAAGAGCAGTTTTGAAAGAGGAGATTGGGCTTACTTCACAGTAATAGTGAGGAATAACATGGTAATACCGCGATATGCTCTGTTGACAGTCAGCATATACGACAGCACTCTAATTCCACTCAGCCTAGAATCCATCGGCAGTGATGTGAACGCTGGAGCAACTCTAATGTATGTTTCCTCTTTTAAAATTGACACATGGGCCTCAGCAGGAAACGCACCTGCATATGCTAATGTCTACACTGGTTGGCCGAAGAACAATGGACACCCCCTATGCCCCGAAAGAGCTATCAACTTCACAATAAAGGAATCAGCATACCTACCTGCACCAGATAACCCAGTTCCCCAACAAGTAGTTCAAAACGGTTCCTACTCAGCGAATTTTAGGCTTTCACCGGAACCTCTCCCTGGAAACTATTTTGTCTATGTCCAAGCATCGTATCACGGTAATACCGCGAGCCACACAACCACATTCTCAGTTGTGGATGTAATAGCACCCCCCATAGCAGCTTTCACAGCGGAACCACCCATGGCTGGAGCTAACTTCACAATTAACTTTGATGGCTCCTTTTCATCTCCAGAAGGCTATAATGACACTATAGCAAGCTACACCTGGGATTTCGGAGACACGTCAAATTCAACAGGTAAAACAACCACTCATAAATACACTAGCCTTGGAAACTACACGGCTACGCTAAACGTTACAGACTCCGAAGGCTTCTGGAACACAACTTCCAAGGTTATGGTGATTGTTGAAATCCATGACATCGCATTAACCTCCATAGAATTTTATGATAACATTTACTCGAATTGGATGGTTACCCTCACGGTTGAAATAGAGAACAAAGGAACTTTTACGGAAACTTTCGACGTCACCGCGTATTACAATGGTTCAATAATAGCCACCAAAACAATCACGAATCTCGCGCCCCTTACTCAAACAACACGGAATTTCCAATGGAATACAACAGGATTACCTACATATGTCAACTACATAGTGTCAGCTGGAGCTGATACAGTTCCAGGGGAGGTCAATCTAACCGACAACAACATAACCTATGGAATTACGAAAACCAAGAACCTTGGAGACTTTGACGGAGACCGTGACACCGACATCTTTGATATTGTAGGAATTGCCACTATCTATGGAAGCCAAAGTAGTGGAGCCAAATGGAACATCCAAGCAGATCTAGTTCCAAGCGGGGAGATAGATATCTTCGACATTGTAGTAGCAGCATCTGAATTCGACAATCACTACTAAATGCAAGTAATCAAAATAGATTTTTAGTCTGAGACTACGTGTGAGAATTGCAAATTAATTTGGGACAACAAGTTTTGTGATTAGACCAGTCAAAGCCCTGATGTTTCCATCCCCTTTCGCTTCAGGTAATATTGCCAGTTGTGGAATACCCTTTAATTTAGTATGTGCGAAGGATTTTCTGAATAGTGATGCATAAAAAAGCAGGGTACATTACGCTCACACAATTAGCAATATTTCTGTTGGCACTATTGATTCCGCCGTTGCTGACCACGAACAGCGTATCAGCCCAACTGGGTGGAATCGATGTTTTCACCCAGAAACAACCATACAGTGGAAAAGGTCCTAATAATCCCAGTGACGCCTTTCATCCCGGAGAACCAGTAATTCTGTATGCCCAAGTCCACTATAAGGAAGCACCTCTGTCAAACGAATTAGTAACTTTCCGCGTAGAAGGACCCTCTAATAATACAGGTACAGTTTTTGAACGAGTAGCTGAGACAAACATGAGTGGCCTAGCATCAGTTACCTTCACCATCCCTTCGACCAACAATGAAACACACATCTTCGGCAATTGGACAGTAGTCAGCATTGTCGAATTTGACGGAGTGAAACTCAACGACTCGCTTACCTTCAGAGTTGATTGGATCATAACAATCATTTCGCTAAGAACAATCGACGAAGATCTAAGCAATAGAACCATATTTGGACTCGACGGGGATGTAGGCGTGGAAATTACTTTTCGAAGCATATCAATGACTAAGCAAAAAGTTGCAGTCTCCCTCGTCATCCAGGACTCATTGAACGTTCCAGTCGCATTTCTAAAAATAGAGGATCTGTGGGTGCAACCGAACAGAACAAGAGTGCGAATATTCAGCGTGCTACATCTTCCCAAATGGGCAACTATTGGAACAGCAACCCTTCACGCAGCTGCTCTCACAACTTTACCGAATTTGGGGGGAGTAGCCTATTCCCCAGGGGTCAAAACAACTTTCATAATCACTCCGATGAGCCCCCTCACCATCAAAATCCACGATGTTGCTGTACTTGAAGTCATTCCCCAAGATTCTATAATAAATATCGGAACGGAAACCACAATTGTAAACATAACAGTTCGAAATGAAGGAACCGAAACTGAGAGTTTCCCCGTAAACGTCTACCATAATTCCACCCTCATTGACACAATGTCCGTAGAGTCCCTTACTCCTTATTCCCAGAAGCAGCTAAGTGTTACATGGAATACATCAAACATAGCCCTTGGAAACTACACCCTGAGCGCCTCTATCCCTCTTATTTCAGAGGAAGCTGAAACCACAGATAACACATTTATCAACGGAATCGTGAGGATTCAAACTCCACCCACCACCCAACATGACATTGCAATACTACAAATGACCTTTTCACCATCAGTTGTCAGTATTGGAAACTCTGTGTACATCAATGTGACCATAAGGAACAAGGGAAATCAGATAGAATCCTTCAATGTAACCACTTACTACAACTTTACTAATCCTATTGACACACTTCAAGTTGATTCCCTCACACCCAACAATGAGTTTACTGTTAGTTTTGTGTGGGATACTGGTGGGGTGGCTCCGGGTAATTATACGTTGAGTGGTTTTGCTCATCCAGTGGTGGGTGAGGAAGCAGTTTTTGATAATTATCTGGTGGATGGTGAGGTTACTGTTTTGCCGTCTGGGGAGGTTTTGCATGATTTGATAGTTGTGGGTGTTGTTGCTTGGCCTTCTGTGGTTGAGGTTGGAGAAGATGTGTTTGTTGATGTGGTGGTTAGGAATAATGGGAGTGTGGTGGAAACTTTCAATGTGACGGCTTATTTTGATGGTGTTGAGATTTCAACTTCTCTGGTGAGTTCGCTTGTTTCGGGGGGTGAGTTTACTGTTAGTTTTGTGTGGGATACTGGTGGGGTGGCTCCGGGCATTTACACAGTCAAAGCATATGCACCTCCAGTTGAGAACGAGACGAATATTGAAAACAACACATTAACGGACGGAACAATTAACGTCATTTCACCTTCTCCAAAACCATTCCTTCCCGATTGGGCGATTGCAGCTCTAATCTCAATCCTACTTCTACTTCTCTTGTTCCTGATTATGGCATTACTAAAAAGGAGGAGAAACAGGAAAGAACTCCATGAATCCTTCAATCGAGCTTGGAAAGCGTGGTATGGTCGTTCTCCAATGCTTGAGTAGAAGAGGACTGAGCACTTCCCAACATGATTACGTGCGAAGACGTCCAGAATGTTTAAATCACGCGCGCACGAAAATTACTTAGTTCCCCTGAAGAGAAGGGAGAAAGAAATGAAAAGGAGAATAGCTCTAACAATAATCTTCGCACTACTAGTTGCAACTTTGACTTTTTCGCCAAAAGCCGCTTTTTCACAAGAAACACCTCTACTATCTGTGAATCCCCCAACTGTTGAAGACCTACCACCATCACAGACTTTCACAATAAACGTAACAATCGCAAATGTAACAGGACTCTACGGACTCGACGTTCGACTAAGCTGGAATCCAGCGATATTAGACTATGTAAGCCACCAAGCAAAGATCCCCGTGGAAACTCACCCTGACGGTGTTCTCTATAACCCTGTGTTGATGATCAAAGACACCGTCGATCCTGTGGCAGGAACATATTGGGTTGCAGCCAGCTCACTAGCTCCCGCTCCAACTTTCAATGGAACCGGAACAGTGTTCGAAATGACTTTCCACGTAAACACCACAGGCCAGACTCCTATAGAAATCTATTCAAGTGCTCTATCTAACAAAAACGCAATAGCCATTGTCCACAACGTTCAACATGGCTTCTTCACAAACTACTCTCCAACATCCGTCCCTATCTACGTAGACCCGGGACAAGTAGTGGACAGTGGATTAGAACCATGCAATAACTTCACTATAGACATTAATATTGACGACGTTGACAAACTTGCAGACTTCGAATTCTGGTTAGAATACAAC
>JAUWDF010000070.1 GCA_030608925.1 Candidatus Bathyarchaeota archaeon
AACAATCCAGAGATAACTAAAGTAACATTTCATAGCGTTCGACACTGGTACGCAACAACCCTTTACCATGAAACAAAAAACATCCTACTCGTACAAAGAAGATTGGGACACAGAAACATAAACAACACCCTCATATACATTGAAATCGAGGAAGAACTATACCAACAAAGCCCAGATGACAAATTCATATGTGAATTCGCAGACTCTCCAGAGAAAGCAAAGAATCTCATTGAAGACGGCTTCGAATACATCGGCGAACTATACGGAGAACAAACCTTCCAAAAACGCAAATAAAAAAGTATGAGTAAAATGTCAAGAATCGGAGTATCTTGCTTTTTTCTCGAATTGCTTTTCGTAGATTCTCTTCACTTTTTGTATAGTGTCCGCTCCTTTAGGATCTTTGTCTTTTCGGATCCTTGTTATCCGTGCGAATCTTAGAGCCATTCCTCCTTTATATTTTGGGCTCTTCTGGATTTCGTTATATGCAACTTCCACCACGATTTTTGGTTTAACGAGGATTCTGTGTCCTTCCTTTCCTAAAGATAGTCGCTTCAGTTCCCTGGTCATTTGTATTATTTCATCATCTGTTAACCCTTTGAAGGTTTTACCTAGAGGTACTAGTTCTCCTGTTTCTGCATCTCTAGCGGCGAGAAGGTAGTTTGATAGCCATCCATGTCTTCGTCCATAGCCATATTCAGCTGCCACTATTATCAAGTCCAGAGGTTCCAGAATGGTTTTGACTTTAAGCCATTTCTTACCTCTAATGCCAGGTGTGTAAGAGCTGTCCAACTTCTTAGCCATTACACCTTCATGACCAGCCTCTGAAGCTTCCTTCAAGAATTTTTCTCCAGTTTCCACGTTATCAGTTATAATTTGTTTTGTAAGCAAGATTCTACCAGCAATCTTTGCTAGTCTTTTTCGACGATTGCTGTAGCTCTTGTTTAAGAGATTCTCGCCATTCACGAACATAACATCAAAAAGATACAATTTAATAGGTATTTTTTCAGCGGTGTCCTTTATTCTCCTAGTTCTTCTAAAACGTCTCATCAGATGTTGGAAAAGCATGGGTTTTCCATTTTCATTGACAGCGATCACTTCACCCTCTAGTACTGCTATCGTTGTCCCCACTTGACTGCGTACAAGTTCAACTACTTCAGGTAAACTGTCTGTTACGTTAGTTAAACGTCTACTAAAAATCTTGACTTTGCTTCCAGATTTATGAATCTGGATACGGGCACCATCCAATTTATATTCAAAAGCTACTTTCTCTCCATGTTCTTGAAAAACTTCAGCTATGTTTGAAGCCACTTGTGCCATCATCGGCTTGATTGGCCTGAAGACTACTAAATTAATTTTGCTCAGTCCTTTTTTTCCTTGCGTTTTAGCTATGACTGCAACTTCGCTGATGTCACCCATTAGCATACTAGCTGTTTGCACTAACTCCAGGGGTAACGCAAAAGCTTCAGCTACTGCTTGCTCCATCAACCCTTCTTGAAACCCAAGTCTCATTTCACCCATCAAAGCATTCACTATGTATTTGGCTTCTTCTGGAGTTGCGGAACCTAGTATTGTTTCTAGCAATCGCTCCTTCTTAGCCCTTGAACCAGTTCCCTTTATGTTTGAAATTTCCTCAAAGGTTCGATAAGCTTCAAGAATTGTTAATTTCTTCCTGAAAAGTGTAGATTGATGTCCAGTTTTTCTATCCTGCAAAACCATCTTTGTGGCTTCCCCTACGTCACCGGTTTTGCTGAAAGCCTGTGTAAAAGATCGCGCATTCTTATTCGCTATCTTCAATATAATTCTACTAATGGTTCTCCAACTTACTTCCAGGACTCTCTGATCGTAGTCAGGTAAGACTCGTCCCATCAAAATCAGTACTGATGCGCTAATTTCTTTAGCTTCAAGTTGGTAAATAAAGGAAGCTACCCAACTCACCATAGAATTCCGGGCGTTTGTCGATTCCAATCTTTCACAAAGTTCAGCTAAGGCTGCAAGAGGAGTTGCCATTAATATCAATTCGAAATTGGATAGAGTATAGTAAAACGCGTTCTTTTTTAAAGCAATACCGCCCATTAGAAAAGTTGTGCTGCAAGCTTCTTCTTGATTTCCTTTATTCTTTTCTTTAACTTCTTTGCATCGTTGCTTTTCTCCTTTTTCAGCGCTTTATAGCAGTCAAATAGATATTCCAAAGCACTTACACCAAAGCGATCGAAGCCTTTCGAGAATGCAACTTCAGAAGAGTTCTTGAAAAGGTCAACAGCTGTTTTATAATCTTCCATTAGAAAACTACATTCACCAGCCTTAAACATCATGTTCGAAGCATCGAAGTAATTGCCTTTCTTCTCGTAAAGCTTCGAAGCTATGAGAAACTTCTCTCCAGCTTCCTTGTAATTTCCCATATCATAACGCATATTGCCTTGCTTATGAATCTTAATTGGGTCCTCCTTTTCAACAGTCATTAACCGTCACCAATAACTTCTATCATTTGCCACCAAGATGTTTTTAACGTTTACCCCAACCATCCGTACTTCTATCTAGCTACGATTACTATTGATGACATATGTGCGCAATATTCAACATGGAAAGATTCATTAGAAATACACGCTCAGCAATGAACCAGCCTACGAAACCAACCTAATGCTGAGAAATAAAAAATTGTCCAGTGAAAACAAGAAAATTCCATTAATCGAATGTAAGATCAAGACGCATACTCTAAGAAAAAGCCAGCGTGATTTTATATCAGCATCAAAGAAAGGAACTTATATCCTCATAATCTTCGTGTCAAGAAACGTGGAAATAACGGTTGGAAAACTTGGAAAAAAATTTCTCTCACGAGGATATTACACCTATACAGGTTCAGCCCTTGGTGAAGGCGCAACAAGTTTACCCGAAAGACTCGGGCGACACCTTAAACGCACGAAAACAAAACACTGGCACATCGACTACTTGTTAGGAAATAGAGCAGCCCAAATCAAAGAGATCATCGTTATTCCCCAAGATATAAAATTAGAATGCAAAGTAAACCAATCTATAAGAAACAGCTTGAAAGCAGAGATCCCTATTCCGAAATTTGGAGCATCCGATTGCACCGACGGTTGCGGAAGCCATCTATTATTCATACAAAATACTAATGAACATGAAGTTTCAGCTCATAGCATCACTGAGACCCTCATCCCCATTTGCAGGGATCTTGGGACTTGAACTTGTTATTCCCTAACCTTCTTGCTGTATGATTATTTATCAAACATCAAAAGATGTAGGTTTTTTTCCGTATCCAATTGTCTTCTAAGGCTTCCTCTTTCAGCTTTGACCAACACAAGTTCAACTGTGGCATCAACTAGACATCCTTGCAAAATATGTCCTCCAAAAACTTGACATTGACTATCGCTAACCACAATATGTCCATGCACCACCAACTCACCGTTTTCCTTGAAAGAGATGTTACCCATACAAGAAGCAATTTCTAGCGGTCCATTGATCTCGGTTGGTATGTATTTCCCCTCTTTGTAGAATCCTAGAATCGCCCTCTTGAGGGTGCCAATCAAGAAGAAGAAGCCGGAATTGATGTTTTTTTGCGAAGCTACTTTAGTTATACTATCAAGAAGTTCTTCATTCTCGTAAAGTCTTGAGAAAACTACATTTCCAATTTTCGAATCCACCGATCTCATATCAACCAACTATCTTCAATCCTCTCTTGATTATGTAAAAATCTTGTGATTAGGGAGAGCTCCTCGACCTCACAACGATTTTATGCATACTGGGCAATAGAGAAAAATTAAGTTTCTAACTGTGTGTGGGTGACTTTTGTAGAGCACATAAGCTTATCTGTCAACATCCTTGAATAGTTTTTGTGGCGTTCAGATTTTGGAACTCAGAGCTAGAATTATTGATCTTCAGATAGGTAGACGGATGATACTTATTCACATAAGAGACGCACAAGAATTAGGAGCTCTTGCACACGATTGGGTGAGAATCTCTACACGAACGCAAAAGGCAATTGCTTTTTTAGACACTACGGAATCTTACCTGAAACCTGGAGAAGTTGGAATCTTTGAGGAATTGCATGGAGTTCTCAAAGTGAAAGAAGGTGGCAAAGTCAGTGTTTCCTTGGCTAAACCTCCAGAGTCAGTCAAGTATATTCAGAAACAGATTAAGGGGCATCCGCTCTCCAGGGAAGAGTATTCTGTAATCATGAAGGATCTTGTTGATCGCAGGCTATCCGAAGTTCAGATCGCTGCTTTTCTCCTCGCAGAGGAATTTCATGGTTTAACAATGGATCAAATTGAAAATCTAACGAAAGCAATGGTCGAGACTGGTACGGTGATTGACTTTGAACGCCCATGCTTCGACAAGCACAGTATTGGGGGTGTTCCTGGCAACAAGGTTAGTTTGCTAATCGTACCAATTGTCGCAGCAGCTGGGTTATTAATACCAAAAACTAGCAGTCGAGCTATAACTAGTGCCTCAGGAACAGCGGACACAATGGAAGTGCTGGCAAACGTTGAGTTCGACTCAGAAGAGTTGAAAAGAGTCGCATTAAAAACATCAGGAGCAATCGTTTGGGGAGGAAAGCTTGGAATCGCTCCTGCAGATGATTTGTTGATACGTATTGAGCATCCCCTAGAAATTGATCCGTTTGGACAAATGCTAGCCAGTATATTATCTAAAAAACTCTCAGTCGGAGCAGACCATGTAGTTATCGATATACCTGTTGGTGAAGGAGCCAAGGTTGTACAGGTAGAAGAGGCTCAAAAAGTAGCCAAGAGTTTTGTAGAACTTGGTGAACGCTTTAAAATCCATTTACAGTGTGGCATCACATATGGCGGACAACCTGTAGGCCACGCAATTGGTCCAGCCTTAGAAGCAAGAGAAGCCCTACTCGCATTACAAGGACAAGGTCCAGCAAGCTTGGTTGAAAAATCAACTGCCCTGGCAGGAATTCTTTTAGAGATGGGATTTGTAGCTCAACCAGGATTAGGTAAGGAAATGGCAAAAGAAATCCTAACTTCAGGGAAGGCTATGAAGAAAATGCAAGAAATTATTGAGGTTCAAGGAGGAAATCCAAATATTAATCCAGATGATATTAATGTTGGCCAACATGCAATCGCACTCAGGGCATCCTGCGATGGATTTGTTACAAAAGTCGATAACAATGCTATAACTGCTATTGCGCGGGCAGCTGGAGCACCTAGGGAAAAAGGCGCAGGCCTTGCATTGAAGTGGAAGAGAGGAAACAAAGTCAAAAAAGACGACGTATTATTCAAAATACATGCCCAACGAGCATCAAAACTCACAGCAGCCCATAAATTAGCCCTACAAATGAAACCTGTAACAATCGAAGGTATGCTCTTGCACAAAATCCCGGAGTTCTAAGTC
>JAUWDF010000067.1 GCA_030608925.1 Candidatus Bathyarchaeota archaeon
CTTGGAAGGTCATGTTGAAAACAGTTCCATCTCTTTCAAAGGGGTTTTCATTTGAAGATATGGCTTCGATCCACTATTCTCCTGTTGTCTGATTTACTTCGTTATTCATATAATTCACAGGCTCGTACAAAACTCCCCATATGTAGACATTTCTTGGGATGTATACATCGTGGCTTATGTAGTCAACTAGGGTGGTGTTCCAGTTCATTTTAAATGTTAATCCATAGAGATCAACGGGGTCAGTTAGCCTTGCACTTATCGTGAAAGTCAATCCTTCTTGTGTCTCGACGAGGGAAGGTTCAATTCGAATAGCCGGAAGATTTTCGATTTTTATAATCCATCTATCTTCTCCAATAGTGCCATTCAAATCCTGGACTGTTAGTCTTATGGTAACTGTTCCCGGATTTATTCCGCTGATATCCCATGTAGCTAATAAGTCGTCATCAACTTCTATTTGACCCCCGTTCTCTAGTGTGATTCCGGTAGTTAGCCAGGATAATGGATTTGTGCCTCGACCGAAATCTAATGTGTAGTTGCTGAAGGTTGATCCTTGGGCGGTTCCGTTCTTGGCTATTCCAGTCAGGTTCAATGCACCCTTGAACACGGGTGAGCTTAGTCGACTAGCTGTAGGGTATGTTTCAAAGTGAGCAGTTGGCGCTTCAATCTCAGTAACGAGGGATGTTTCCGGATCTCCTAGTAGATTCAGGTTGAAGTAAGTCCACCTATGGACGCTTGCTGAGAACTTGCTTTCTTTAGAGAGCTGCAGAGTTTTTCCAAGGTTTTGAGTAGTTTTAGTGACTTGAAAGAAGGCTCTATCAAATTGCTCTCCTGGTCCTGCAGTGCTTCCTGGGAAATACCAACCATATCTCGAATTGCTTATGAAGGCAAAGGCTCCATGTGGATTAAACAAGAAGTGTTCGACCACAGAGTCGCTCGCGTCGAATGCAGCAGCGTAACAGCCCACGCTGTATCCGAAGAAAAACTCATCGTTTACAATTAGAGTGTCAATCTCATTTGTGTCAAGTTCCATCATGGAATTTGTATTGGTGTGTCCATCATGGTTAACTATGTGGGTACCACTGTTGATAGCATCCAAAACAGCTGCTTGGCTGAAGGTATTATCTCTTTGGTACAATCGGCGGGTAGTATATTGGGGTATTATGTCTGCTGCCTTATCCTTGCTATTGCCTGCCCTGGTTTCTTCATCAAGGATTTCCCCCATCATCACAGCTTTCCTAAGATAGCTGTCGTCTGTGTTTGCTTCATACCACAATGTTTTGTTAACGAAGTTACCTACCTCAGTTGGAGTATTCACTGGCGCTCTTCCCACATATACTTCTGCGAAGAAGTCTGCTTCTTCACCTGCAGTTGCGTTTTCAGGACCCTCATCAAAGATTCCTTCTCCCCATACAGTGTCATTATCATTGTTCCATGACCCATCTAATCCTCCAAAATACAGGTCACATGGAATGGAATAGTCTATTGTTAGTGGGTCTGTTGAGACATAAGCATAGACGCCTTTTGTTGGAATTATCTGCACATCTCCACCCAATAGTATGTATTCAGTTTCCCAATTTTGATAGGCATCTTTAATGAAGTTTCTAATTCTAGCAGTTGTTCCGTTAAATTGAGAAGTTCCATTGCCATCTCCAAAGATACCGTTGCTGAAGTAGTTAGGGTCGTTAAGGATGTCTTCTCTCAAGACTGTTGTAGTGTTGACTCCTTTCAGGTTTTTCCAATCTACTAGTGGTTGAAACGAAGAGTTTAGTTCATTATTCGTTATGATTACGTATTGGTATGATTCCGAAGAATTTACTAGTGTAGCTGCTTCAATATTGTTTACCATCAGATTTTCTAGAGTGTAGCTTTCAATAGCGTCCGGGTTATCAACGATTGATTTCAAAACATTCCTGTCGTCCTGTGAGCTTCTGAGAAGGGGTGAATTTTCGCCAGTTTGCCTTAATGTAATAGTTAGTGTAATAACTTCTGAGTAGGATACTCTACCAGTTCTTGGTGTGTATTGAACCGGTGTCAAGGTTAAGGAAAGAATCTTGTATCCTCTAAAGTGTTGTACTGATATCTCGGAGTAAGGTGATGTAGGATATGGATTTGATGAGCCATAAATTGAGGGGTTTGGACTATCCGTTTTTGAAGGAACAGATCCTACTGGTGTTGGGGTTTTTCCATAGTCCAAGTTGAATTTGCCAACCAACATTTTTTGTTGATGATTCAGAATGTTTATGCTTTCAGGTTCTTTGCCTTGTGGAATAAGAATTGTCAATGTTTTCTGAGGTAGAATGGGTTCCCCAGGAGCACCATATGTGGATAAGTCAAGTATCTCAACAAGGTGTCGACCAGCTTTTTTGCGCGTGATTGGCTCAGGAAAAGTGGCTGTAACTGTGATAGAGTCATCAAGGGTAAGAACTTGTACACTTTGTTCATGTATTAAGGGTTCTGCACGAGCTTGAAGAGACGAATTGATTCCAATGTTTCTAAATGCGGAAGCGGAAAGTAATGTTGTCGCCATAAAGAAACAGATAAGAATTGCTAATATGTGTTTGAAATGCTTGCCCATTTTTCATCATGTATCAATATTGGACGTCCTGATTTATTCTTTATGGAGAAAGGTTCTATTTACTAAAGGTAACTGCATGGTGTTCTATAGCTAGTTCTTTGTATAGGAATTACGCATTAACAAAGTTAACAATAAAGTAAGGCTTACTAATACCAACATCGCTGGGTGAAAGTATTCTGGAATTATAATTATGTCATGTTTTATGTTTTCGAACTCAAAGTATATCCATCTGTTACTCCCATCGTCGTACAGGTGGTAGTCCCAGTAATGGGGATTACTGTCTTCGACTGTCACATTGTAGGATCCAAAGATTAATTCATGGGGGATTCTCATTCTAATGAAGCTAAATTGTTGACTGGAACCCTCATTGAATACACGTATTCTTATTGAATTATTGTACTCAAAATATTCCAGTTCTTCAATTGTGGCATTTGAAACAATACTTAGAATCGACCCATTAGGAAGTATTGAATTCCCGATAGATCCCTAACAATGGAAAATTATCCATGTTTCCGAAAACAACTCCGTGACCAAAATCTCCTATACCATCTCTATTGGAGTCCGCTTGACTATAGTTGCTCCAATAATTCCCTTCAAACCCATTATCCCAAGCATTAGTTGAATTACAACAAAGAGTGTCCATAAACACATGTTGGATGTTGGATATGGCAACACCACTAATTGGAATCACAGTGGTTTTAGCTAAAACCAAAAATACAATACATGAAAGAGTTATCAAATTTACACCTAAGCTTCAGAAACTTGCAGGTCTCATCCTTATCATCGTAGGCAGTTACCTAATCTACTATTTTTTCATATGAAGAGGATTTTAAGCCACTGCGAACGCGCGCGGCACTCTTCATGCACAGAATCTTTAAGAATTTCGAATTACTCTTACACGAAAAGTAGAAGGTAATCTAGATGGTTGTGGAAATTATTCCCGTATTGAAGTTACCCACGATAACTGATGGAGATAACATATCCGATTTAGTATGCAAGGCAGCTGAAAAACAAGGAACTCCTATTCAGAATAACGACATAATAGTTGTTACACACGTAGTCGTTTCCCGTGCTGAAGGTAGTGTTGTAAACCTCAATAGTGTGAAACCTTCTGACTTTGCTAAATCAATTGCAGCAAAGAGTGAAAAAGACCCAGCTTTGGTTGAAGTTGTCTTGCAACAAGCTGAGAGCATTGTACGCATGCGTAAAGGGTGCCTAATCACATTGACGAAACATGGATTAATCTGTGCTAATTCCGGCGTTGACAAAAGCAATGTTCCTGGAGATAGAACTGTGGCTTTACTTCCCAATGACCCAGACGATTCAGCTAAGCGAATTCGCGAAGGAATACAGAGACATGCTGGCAAAGTTGTGAGTGTTATAGTCTCTGATACTCACGGGAGACCTCTAAGAGATGGAGAAATTAATGTTGCTATAGGTGTTTCAGGTCTTGTGCCGATTAGAGATCGGAAAGGCGAAAATGATCTTTTTGGTTACGTTTTGAAAGCAAAACGCACCGCTATCGCAGATGAGCTAGCTTCAGCCGCTGAATTAGTGATGGGACAAGCTGATGAAGCAATCCCCGCAGCGATAATAAGAGGATACCCAGTTCAAGAATCTGACGAAGCTACCGCAAAAGATATGATTAGACCTCTGGAACAAGAGCTCTTTGTCTAGTGATTGAGTTTTTTCAAGTAACTTCCAGTTTCATCCAAAAACCTCTGCAGGTCTTCGTCACTATGAGCCTGACTTATTGCACCATTTCGGGTAGGTAAGAAGAAAACTCCATTCCTAATCAAGAATTTGTGAAAGTCGGCAAGTTTTACCTTATCAGCTTTAAACGCAGTCTCCGCGTTTTCAACTTCTTCTTTCGTGAAATGCACCTGGAATAGGGAACCTGCAGATGTAACCTTAGCTTCAATACGATATCGATCAAAAAGACATTCCAATTCATTTCGGACGCTATCTCCTTTTTTATTTAGGTGATTGATAATACTTCCATCCTCCAAGGTTTTAAGCATCTTTAATCCTGCACTCATCGTCGTGGGATTTGCAGTGAAAGTCCCACCATGAAATGAAAATCGAGGTCTATCGAAAATGAGTGGGTCCATTCTTTCCATGATCTCACGTGGACCCGCAATTGCACCCACGGGGAAACCTCCTCCGAGAATTTTCCCAAATATGGCGATGTCAGGTGTAACTCGGAAATATTGTTGACCACCTCCAGGTGCCAATCTAAAACCAGTGATGATTTCGTCAAAAATCAACATAGCATTTAGGTTGTTGCAGATTTCTCTCAAGCCTTTCAAAAACTCTTTCTGGGCTGGGATGCAACCTCCACCTCCAAGAACAGGTTCAACAAGAATAGCAGCGATATCCTCATCTTTGACTTTTTCCTCCAACATATCCAAGTCATTGAAGGGGGTCACGATTGTGTCTTTCTGTGCATCTTCGGCGATTCCAGCTGACTCAGCTAGATTGAAAGGTGGACTCACAGCTATATGTAAAGCGTCATATCCTCCATGCCATCCTCCTTCAAACTTTACAATTTTGCGCTTTTCCGTAAAAGTTCGCGCAAGTCTAGTCGCATACATTGCAGCTTCTGTACCTGAGGATGTAAATCGCACCATTTGTGCACAAGGCACCATTTTCGTAACTTGCTCTGCCATTGAGATTTCAAGTTCATGACAAACACCATAATGGGTCCCATGCTCAATCTGATTCCTAACCGCTTCAACAATTTCATGTGGGCTATGACCTAGGATGTGAGTATAGTGACCCATCCAGAAATCAATGTATGAATTACCATCAACATCCTTGATTGTGCTTCCTTGAGCCCAGTCGACATAGAAAGGGTATGGCTCAAAATATCGGAT
>JAUWDF010000131.1 GCA_030608925.1 Candidatus Bathyarchaeota archaeon
AACCTGACGGAAGAGAGTTTCCTGGTCCACCACTGAAAACGAGAAGAATATTTTCTCCTTTTCCAAAGCGAACGTAGGGAATTCCGTTTCCAAAGACTCCCCTTTCAACCATACTCTAAAATCCCAATAAAACATTTGCACACTTAGCAATTAAACCTTAGTAACCAGGTTTCTTCTTAGTGTATCGAATAAGCACATGCACGTGCCTTTGTGTGTGTGGGGTTCGAATCCTACCCCAAATCCAAACAACTGCGCGCTCAACTATTTACTCTCTTACACTCTCACTTACACACACTCAACGCGCGCACATGAAGGAAACACATTCTACATGCACAGGCTGTTCAAGGAGAATTAAGCTATGAAAGCACGTATGCGTTGTAGATCAAGATTCAACGACATAATCAAAGTATTTGTCGTAAGGATTTTCCAGTTCCATCATTTGTTTTGTAGTTAGATTCTCAAAATGCCTTCTAAAAGGTCTCATTGAATTCCCATGAGCAGAGATTACAACGCTAACTCTTTCCCTTTTCATAAGGATAATTAAATCCTTTATAAAAGATAGAACTCTTTTTTCAACAATTTTTATTGATTCTCCTCCGGAAGGTGAGACATTATAAGATCGGTGCCAAATGTCGAACTGTTTCTTACCATATTTTCTGATTACAGTTTTGTGAAACTTTCTTTGAAGGTCTCCATAGGATCTTTCTATCATCCGGTCATCAACGATAACTTTCTTGCATTCAGGATGATGTTTTAGTACTATCTTCAGGCTATCTGATGAACGAGAAAGGCTTGTTTCAAATGCTAGCTGAAACGTCTTGTTCCTTAATTTCTCGGCTATTAAACTGGTTTGCCTAATCCCTTTGGGGGTTAATCTTGAATTCGTCCAGCCGGTAAACCTTTTGCTTCTATTATAAAAGGTTTCACCATGTCTGAAGATGTAAATATGGAGCTCCATAGCATATTCATATCCATTGTCCTACCTTCACTCCTTTAATAATCTTCACCGCTCAAATGGTCCGGAGCCGTTTCATTCTCGGCTTTGGCCTCTTCCGTCTGTTCTTTTATCTCAATAATTATAGCCTGCGCGCGCAAAGAAACCAATACATGAAAACAGCATACTAGGTGTGTACGAACAGGTTATCGGGGTATCACGATTCGCAGTTTTTTTCACTCAATACTTGGAGAAAAACTTCAACATTTCTCTTTACTAGAGATTCATTATAATTTCTATTGTCCGTTGAATCCACGTCGAGGATGAGACACGGTATTCCAAGTTTCCTATAAATTTCTTCTTTCACGATTGTCTCACCTATGGACATCATCCTGCAGCTCCAGTTAGCGGGCAGAATTACGCCATCAGCTTTGAATTCCTTTACCAGATTCTGTATCAAAGCGACTTTTCTATCTATGCTGCAGTTAGCGAAATTTGTTAGATATTTTCTAGCCAAGCTTTCATAAGGTCTGGAAGGATCCAATCTTCCTATCCAGACATGAGAGAATGTTTCAGCTACAACAACTGCACCTAAGTTGTTAAGGTACTCAAAGAATCTAAGGTCAAACCATAAGGGAAGATTATCCCAAACTAATCTAAATTTCTCACTTTGTGTTATTCCAAACTTTTTCTCCGCTCGGGTCGCAACTTCATCCCTCAGTTTCTCATAAAAGTCAATAGCTTCTTGAGTGCTTGGCGCAGAAAGCATGTAGAAAACTGTTGAAAATGCATCTCGAGCCCCCATTGGTGCGGGTGTGTTTTTTCGATAGTTCTGGATTTCCTCCCAAAGCTGGCTTGTCCGATCAGATAGAACTATTGTTTCGTGCAGTTGTTTTCTATCCAATTTTTCACCAGTTTGTTTTTCCAAAAAATCAGTTAACTCTTCTAGCTGAGAAATATATGTGGTAATGTGGTGATTCTCGAGATGTTCGGATTCTCCAACACTTATGTTGTATGGAGCGTCTAACAGAAATAATGGAACTTTGAAATGGTGACTGACAAATTGAAACCATTTGAAATGCGTGACACAGGCACCAGTTGATGCAACGAGAAAGTCCGGTTTTGGCAATCCACCTTCTGGTAATCTTTCTTTTTCCTCGTAAAGGGAACCGATTACGCATCTTGCATATGAACATATATCTCTTGAAAACCCCTTTCTTTCCGCGATTTCACAAAGTTTCACTGAAACATGTCTTGCTGCGCAAAGCGATGCGTAGTTTTCAGGCCAAACTGGAGTAATATTCATAGCATACAGAATCTCTACTGGAAATGTTGAAGCGACCCAAGCTACTGGTTTCTTCGCCCTCTTAGTTTTGTGAGCAAATTCGTAGGATTTCTTCACGTGATTCCGGTAGAATGCTCTTGTCGTTCCCAGTCTTCTTTCGAATTTTCCTTCAGGCAGGGCTATCCAACTCCGCTGACCATTTCTATGAAAGCCTCTATCCGTGTCTTTAGCTGAGCTAGACCTCTTTGAGAATGCTCCCACTCTAGATGAAGAGCGGGTAAGCCTAGATTCTTCAACTCATTGATTAACTGTGGGGCATCAAACAAATGAGTGTCACAATGCTTCAAGGTAAAAATCAATACTGCTTCTACGTCAAACTGTTTTGTCATCTCGATGGTGTGCTTGAATCTTTCTTCATTTTCTATCATAGAAAAAGATGAAATTTTACGCAGATACCTTTCTGCAACAGCATGCCATGGATCAGAGTCGGAGTCAACAGGGTCCCAGAAATACCGTGAACCAGTACATAAATCATCAATAACAATGTTACCACCCGCAATCTCAGCAATCCGAAGCAGTTCTGGATTATCCAATACACTTCCCGAAATAAGGAGCCTCACTCCGCTCTTAGGTGGGTCAACGCGCTTTGGAGCCTCTTCAATTAGAGACTCCAGTAAGCCATTATGATCTTCTTTTGACATTATCATGCTGGAAAGCATAATCTCTAAGGCTTCAGCTCCTGAAATCAAAGGAGGCTCCCTTTTCCTTAGCTCATAAACTTTCTTGAGAAGAAGCCTATTTCTATTATACACGTGAACCGATTTCTTTAAGCCAGAGGTGGAGATTGTTTCTCCAAACGCCTTCTCCAATGAAGATTTAAATCTCAAGATTTCGTTGAAAAAGAAGTCGTACGCTCCTTCAGTTCTCGTGTGTGGAGTATTTATAAACTCAATAAATGGAATTTCAGAGTAGTGCTTCCACATGTCGAAAATCTTATTGCGATTATCACAGCTTCTCGAGGTAACAAAACCATCCAGATAGTCGTAGTCTCCCTTTAATACTGAGTTGAAACCGCTTCGAGCAAAGGAACATGAGTTGACAGGCAGGTGAACGTCAGCAAGTTTCGTGTTTTCAAGATTCCCGAAAACCATTACCGGAACAGCATTCATTGAATGGATTATTTCTTCTGGAGTGCTAGTGCAACTCCAACCAACCACCAGTTTCCCCTGGGCTTTTAAGCGCTTTCCAACTTCATGTCTTGTCAATAGGTTATTTCGAAATGGGTCTACAACATTCATCGATGCATTACTCCGATCTATTGTCACTTTGGGAATTCCGAAGAGTGAGAATCATGATCCGAGAATTCATTATAGTTTTAAGTACTGTTTCTCCTTTGTCTTTAGCAAACGAGTAAAGGTCGAGTTAACAGGTGTCGGAATTCCATATTTCTCTCCATAACTTGCTATTGCTCCACTCATGAAGTCGACTTCAGTTGGTCTTTTGTTCTCAACATCGATGAGCATGGAAGGTTTGTGTGCACCACCCTTTTCGAGATATGATATGAATCGAGCTAGAGACCCTTGACCGTAGTCATAGCTATCTTCCTTTGCTAGTATCAGACCTTCTTCAAGTATTTCAGATGCAAGAGTGCGAGTTGGTTTA
>JAUWDF010000024.1 GCA_030608925.1 Candidatus Bathyarchaeota archaeon
GTGTACGCAAGGGGGTCATGAAGCTCTATGAAATGGAGGAGATGCTAACCCCAAAACAGGTCAAGAATCAAGCAGAGACGTGGCATCCATGTCCAGATCTGTGGGCAAGTTCTTCTCACGGTGCCCTGCAAACGTTTCTAGCACCTTGTACCTTTTCTGGAGACCTTTCACCTTCTTTTTCCCTTTTTTCTGTTTCTCCAAAACATCCTCCAGGAACAGGAGTGTTTCCTCCCTTTTTCTAATGCCCTGCTCGAACACTCCCCGCGGGGTCAAGGAGGCGCTCTATTTCTCTGGCTACCACTGTGACACCCTTTTTGAATAACCTAGAACCACTGAAGTATTTGGCAAAGATGAATCGACCAGGATATTTTTTCTCAGCATAGTTTCGTGCACTCCGAGTGTGCGGAATCAATAGGGTTCTTTCAACGCCGTGTTGTTGACCGATTTGCACTAGAAGATTAAGAGAACCTATGTCGACTGCATGAGTATGGGCATCAAAGATAGGACCTTCATAGGAAAGTTCTGGTTGTGGTTGTGACACAATTTCGATAGAGAATACACCTAATTGAAAAAAGTATGTGTTTCTACTATGCCGCTTATTCTAGACTGTATTAAGGTTAACAGCCAGCGTTCTATCCAATGATTATTGTGCTTTTTATGTGGTTCAGCAGGATTGCACGTAGGTTATTCGATTCTGTTCAGCGTCAACTTGATTTGAAAAACTAGTATCGCTAGAAACCTATGATTGCCAGAGTCGAGTTCAGTACAAATTGCACTATTTTCTTGCACTCAGAATTGATCCTAACATTTTTCCAATTGCCTTTGCTTCTTTCTGTGCCTCGCGCCCATATTCCTCGGGGCGATTGGCTTCTGCATTGTCAGCAGTCGTCAGACCCATATGAGCGTAAACATTTCCCACAACACAATCATGACCATAGCCACAGTCATAGCATTGCCAATGACCAGGGTCAGTGAGTGTTGCAATGACAGCCATTTTATTGCTGAGCATCATTTTCTTAATGAAGGCAGTGGCTTCTTTTTTGTCTTCATTGCGATCCAACCCAACTGTGATTCCCAATTTTCCCGCAAAAAGGAACGAGTCTCGGTGTCTTAATGAGAATGTTCTTTCCCAGAAGGCATGCCCAATAGCATTCAGCATTCCATAGTAATTTCCCCCACCAAAGACAAGTGCATCAGCTTCAATTATCTTGTCGACGACTTCTTGAAAATCATCCTTCTGAACGCATTTATTATTGCTAGCGCATTTGAGGCATCCCAAACAACCTCTAATGTTCATTGCCGCTAGGTTAATCATCTCGTATTCGATCCCTGATTCCTCAAGAATGTCTTTCACTATTATTTTCGAATATGCTTTTGTTCTGCCGCTACTGCTGATTCCTATTGCTTTCATTATTACTCCTCAGATATTGTTTACTCGCTAATTTGCCAGTCTTATCTTGAGTTCCATTTTAGATATCCTGTTAAAGGTATCCAGGAGTCTTTCCAAGTGACCCACGTTTCCCATTTCAGATTCTCCTCTCTTACGGAAAATATAGGATGTCAGCAAAACCGAAATCATTTGTTAAGGATACGTCACTTCTATCAATAACACTGAAAGATAAAAGCATGTCTTCAAGAGTTGTCTAGATTATGTTCTCGATTCAAATCTAGGACGTTTTTGACTTAAGTCAATGGAACCCAAAATCATGTCTTCATCAAGGTAATCCACTAGAGATTTTGGTTCGATTTCCTTTGTCGCAATCCGGTTGTACAAGTAACCTATTTTGTAACCAAGCTTCTCACGCCAAGGACTTTTTAGAGATAGTATTCGTTTAGAAATAATGGTTTCTTTCCACTCTATTGGAACACCAAAAACTCTTCCTAGATCAGCAAAAGCTGGTTTGTTGCCAAATTCTGAATCTGGGAATAGTAGGAAGTAATACTTTGGTTTGTATTGAGTCATCTCCCTCAGGAAAGACTCCGCATCCTCCTTAAGATTCTTGGAGTTTTTCTGTTGTTCCTTTGGCTTTCTTTTGTTTTCTTCAACGATATTAGTAACTAATACGTCCAACTTGAACACTGGACATACATGAATATAGGCCATTCGTCGGGGATGTTCCAAATCACAAGTATATGAAAGTATAATATGGGCAGTCGCATCTAGTCTAATTCGGTCTAATTTTATCAATCAATCTAACGAGGAGCGAATCGCAATATGGAAGGTAACAGCTGGAATGGGAAAATCCTCTGGGTGGATTTAACAAAGAAGACTACACGGATCGAGGAACTACTTCCGAAGGTGTATGAAGACTTCATTGGTGGAAAGGGACTAGGTACCTACCTACTATATCGCGAGCTTGATGCTGGTACCGATCCCCTTAGTTCTGATAATATTCTGTTCTTCATGACCGGTCCTCTTCAGGGGCTTCGTGCTCCAAATGTTGGTAGATGGACACTAGTCACCAAATCGCCATTAACAGGTCTCTACTTGGACACTCATTGTGGGGGTCCTCTAGGAAGAGAGATCAAGAATGCAGGTTATGATGCAATTGCTGTAACTGGAAAATCAGAAAAACCAGTGACTTTGATCATTGAAGATGAAACAGTGAGGTTTGAAGATGCTCAATCAATTTGGGGAAAGGGCACCCACGAGGCCACAAAGATTCTTCACGAAATGACAACGAAGGGTTCAGCAGTCTATGTGATTGGTCCAGCAGGAGAAAACCTTGTTCTGACTGCAACTGGCTGTTGCGAGCTTGCACATCAAACAGGGCGGGGAGGAGCTGGGGCAGTTCTTGGTTCAAAAAACCTCAAGGGAGTCATAGCTAGAGGAACCAAAAAGATAGAGGCGGCAGATTCCTCAGCAATTCGTCAGGTGAATAAGACTGCAACAAAAGTCTGGAATGAGAAGACTGGTTATGGATTC
Organism: Candidatus Bathyarchaeota archaeon; assembly: GCA_030608925.1. Taxonomy (GTDB): domain Archaea; phylum Thermoproteota; class Bathyarchaeia; order Bathyarchaeales; family SOJC01; genus JAUWDF01. The sequence goes on from JAUWDF010000024.1 coordinate 2,927, forward strand.
AAAGAATATGGTACACCTTTCTTGGTGGAGATTTCAAACGAGCGAGGACAGTTCCCAACACGTAATTTCCAAAATGGATACTTTGATGGATACGAATCGTTAACTCCAGAGGAGATGCGGGAATGGTATATTGGTGCACACCTGTCTTGTCCTCATTGTATTATGCGGTGTACACACGCATATAGAACAGAGGATCCAAGGTTTCCGGGAACTGAGGTTGAATCAACGGTAGAGTATGAAACCTTGGGAATGTGTGGTGGGACTTTGGGTATCAAAGATGCACAGTGTGTTTTCCAATTGAATCATTTATGCGATGACCTTGGGCTTGATACCATAGGTGCTGGATCTGCAGTCGGATTCGCAATGGAAGCTTTTGAGAAAGGCATTCTGTCCGAGGAGGAGATAGGTTTCCCATTGCCTTTTGGAGACTGCGAGGGCGCAAAGAAACTCGTCATGATGATAGCACAAAAAGAGGGAATTGGCGAAATTCTTGCACAAGGTACGCGTTATGCTGCCAAAGAGATTGGAAAAGGTAGTGAAGTTTTTGCTGTGCACGTGAAAGGTCTCGAGATTCCAGCCTGGGATCCACGGGGGAAGAAAGGAATGGGTCTCTCCTATGCAACTGGGGATGTTGGCGGCAGTCATCTCCGAGGTTGGCCACAGACCATGGACTATCCAGATTCATCAACGCTCGATGTGATTGAATCAATGGTTGACCAGCGCGATATCAAAATCCTCAGAGATAGCCTGATAATATGTCATTTCACCTATCACCTTCCCCTTACACATGAACAGAATATCACTATGCTCAATGGTGCTAGCGGTTTGAATTACAACAAAGAAAGCATCTCAATTTTTGCACAGCGAGTTGAGACCCTTGCACGTCTTTTCAATATTCGAGAAGGAGTGTCAAGAGAAGATGATATCCTTCCACCACGTCTTTGGGAAGCTGAAACACATGGTCCTGCGAAAGGAATGAAATCCTTTATCGACCAAGATGATTTTGAGAGGTCACTTGACAAGTACTATGAACTCCGCGGATGGGGAAAAGATGGAGTTCCCAAAGAGGAGACTATCAAGAAGCTTGGACTGAATACCCTGGTTTCATAGACAAGATCAAGACACTCTTTAGTTGAAACTCTGCATTTCCTTTAACACAATTTCAGTGACTTCCAGTATGTGGTTTACATCTTTTTCTGTATGTTCAGTAGAGAGAAAGAGTGGATGTGCACTTGCCATAATCCCCTTTGCTCTCAGCCCTAGATGAAATGTCTTTGCCATTGCTTTGTTTGCTTTCATTGCGTCACGTTTGTTTCTAATGTCTTTAATCCCAAAATGAATCTGAAGAATCGATGATACTCCAGTCACCAACATATCATACTCAAATTGTTCTCCAATTTCAATTAAACCATCTTGGAGTTTCTCTGTTATGGAATTTAGACGGGGATAGATATTCTTCTTCTCAAGTTCGTCTAAGACAACCAAGCCTGCAGTCATAGTTATTGGATTACCAGAAAAACACCCTGATTGAAAAATCTGTTCTTTAAGATCCCATAATCCCGTCTTTGGTGTGACCATTTTATCCATTATGTCTTTCCTACCACCATATCCACCAATAGCGAAACCTCCTCCCAGTATCTTTCCTAGGCAAACAAGATCTGGTTTCACTCCAAAGAATTCTGCCGCTCCTCCCAGTGCTAAACGAAAATTGGTGACAACTTCATCGAAGATTAGGGGAATATCATTCTCAATTGTAATCTCTCTGACAGCTTTGAGAAACTCTTTGTCAGCTGGAATGCTACCAAGACCGAATGCTGATACTGGTTCAACAATCACTGCTCCTAGATCTTTTGCATCTTTGCGAATTGATGACAGCGTTCCATCGATGTCATTATATGGAAGGATTAGAACATCCTGAGCAAACGCTTTGGGAATACCTGCACTATCTATGCTCGGGAGAAGATTATTGGGCTCTCCAGCAGTACTCAGAGCACTGATTAATACTGAGTCGTGCTGTCCATGAAAATTCCCCTCAAATTTCCCGATTCTATCCTTTTTCCGATATGCTCTTGCAGTTCGCAAAGCCATCTGTGTTGATTCTGTGCCAGTATTAACGAAACGGACCATATCAATTGCAGACATGAGCTGACATACCTTCTTGCCTAATTTCACCTCTGCCTCGGCTGGCATATAGTAATGGATACCTTTCTCCATCTGCTTCTTGACTGCATCCAACACGACCTTTGGGGAATGTCCTAGTATGTGGACTCCCGCACCCATCAATAGATCTGTGTACTCATAACCATCTATATCCCAAAGCCTTGCTCCTCTCGCATTACGCACATATATGGGATAGGGCTCAATGAATTTTCCATTACCGGCAACTCCACCAGGTAAATATTTGCTAGCCTCTTGGAACATATTGAATGATTTTTGAGTCCGAGCTCGATATTGCTCTTCAAAACCTGTCACCGATTGAACACCGATTTTCCAGATTCTTAATACCTTAAATCTCTTTTGTACAAAATTGAACATCAGACTTAAGATATTAGACGATAATCAAGAATCACAGCAAATTTTAGATTTCATACGGATGCTTGAAGTAGACAAGAGGCTATAAGTTTCACAATACACTCTAGCTGATTTTCTTAGCAGGGACAACTTGTCGATGAGCGACAAACATGAACTCAGTAACTTTGTCATTTTCATCCCGTTTGAAGAGTAGATTAATGAGGTCGGAGTCTTTTGACTTGTATCTCAGCCCTCTGACTGGTTCTAGTTCAACTGGTGGTTGCTCAAGTGGTGCAAACATGATAGCATCATTTCCCTTGAGTCTGATTTCCACTATCTGTCCAGCAAGATCGTATTTTCCAACTAATGTTTGAAGGAATTTCTTTTCTCTAAGATAGTCCTCTGGCAGTTTCTTGAAAAGAATCGGCGGAAGTAGTTCCTCTATCTTCACCGATACTCCAATGATATCCCCCAGTGAATCCATCTGAAACGTAAGGAGCTCTCTAATATCCCAACGCGTCATTTCAAACTGAAACGTATCATAATGGTAATGAGATAGTGGGTAATTGACAGTACCGTATTTCATCATTAGCAGACCTTTTTCTATGTAGAATTCCAAAGGACCATATCCTGGATGCTGGTATTTCCCACTGTATTCCTGAAGGTCATGAGTAGGCAAGGCATCGGCCTTGCGTAGTTCTTTGGAGTGTTTTTCTGTTTCTTTGAGAACTTTATTCATCTGATTCTCAATTCTTTGGAAGATTAAGTCCCAGACGACTGGATTCATTTCTAGAGTGTCATCAACTAGGTGGTATGCAACTGCAAAGGGGAGATAACAATCACTCTGGTTCGTAATTGCAAAAACGCCTATATCCTTATCAGGCAAAAATGTCATGAGAGCAGTTGATCCGTCAAGTCCCCCTGGGTGAGCTATCAAATTATATCCCCTGTACATTTGGTTCATCCAACCAAGAGCCCAGGTTTCATTTCGGAACCATTTCTGGTCAGGGTAATACTTGCGGAGTATACCTTGTATTGATTCATTGCAATACATTGCACTAAGACCCTGATCATACGTCATTCTCAAGTTTCCAGGCGAAACTAGTTGCTTGTTACCAACCTTTCCATTGTTGAGGTGGAATCTCAGCCATTTTCCAACATCAAAGACACTCGAATTGATACCTCCAGCCCCGATTAAGGAATCATTTACTACATATTCACACTCAATCAACCTAAACTTCTCCACTCGAAAGTCGATTTTGTATGGCTTGGCAAAGTCCTGAGTTTTCCACATCTCGTCCACAGAGAAGTTTGAGTTCTTCATTCCAAGTGGTCTAAAGATACGTCTTGAAATGAAGTCACTGAAGCTTATACCTGTAAGTTCTTCGATAATCACAGATGCTGCAATAAACGTCAGATTACATTATTGGAGACTCTGACGGATGTCTGCACTTAATTCCAAGTGGGGTAGTTTTTCCAGAATCCAAGAATAGTTGAATTGATTATCCACCCATACAAAATCATGTCTTGGAAGGCCTGTTCTATGTGACAACATATCCGCGATGGTCACATGTCTTGATGCTACTGAATCCTTCAACCTGAACTGGGGAATGATCTCATGTATTGAAGTGTTCCACTCAAGTTTTCCCTCATCTACTAGCATGGCGAGTGCAGTACTAGTGAATGACTTAGTGCATGATGCAATAGGATGGATAGTATCCCTTGTCATCTCAAGCTTGTTGTCAATATCCCTGTATCCAAACCCCCTTGAATAGACCAACTCCTTATCTTTGAGAATGGTGACAGCGAGACCCGGAGCCATCCATTTTTCAAGTGTTCTTTTAGGATGTACATCCCATTCACTATTATCCACTTCCAGATTCATGGTTTTTCAATCTCCATAGAATGTTTGTCCAAATACATCAATCATTGGATATCCAATCGTGGATCTTCTCTAATTACTTTGGCCACAACTTGTGTTGATGTTCTTAGAATTCCCTTAGTCGACATCAAGGTTTCAAGTATCTTCATGTATTCATCTCTGTTTTTGGACCTAGTCAACACAAAGAAGTCAGTTTCGCCTAGTGTGAAATAAACTGCCCATACTCCAGGTAGTTTTGAGATCCTCTTTCCAATGCGGTCACCAAATCCTGGACCATAGGAAGCTTGAACCTTTATCACAGTGATGTAGTCCATACCAAACTTCTCAGGATTGATACGTGCG
>JAUWDF010000187.1 GCA_030608925.1 Candidatus Bathyarchaeota archaeon
GAGATGCCCACTATAGGAGAGCCCCTCCAGAGTTACAACTTAACTACATTAGCCTATAAGAATCGGGAAAGTATCACGGAACTAGTTAGGCACATAATCAATAAGGCTTTAGACAACAAGATCAGTTTCCTACACGTACCAGTGGACTTAGATACTGAAATTGCAGCTGTTCTTTCAAAGTTCAGACACACTAAGTTGAAACTTCACTTTTTCGTCAAGTCTCTAAAACAGGTGAAGGTGCCTAATCTTGAGGATACGAAACTGTATGTTGACGCTTCTGAGCTATGATCAAGGGGCGCTCTTTCAAGCTCTTGGAAGTGAATCTCTGAATTTATTTCATTTTGTGTTCTGGGATTTTGATAGCGAAGCGACAACGCATGTCTTCATTGAGAACGCTTTCAAGTAGCTCTATTTTAACAGGTTCGCTGAATAATGCGTCAAAGCGAACCTTCACAAAACCACTGCTGCAGTGGCATAGAGTCGATGAGATTTTGGGGTTTCCGTCGAGTATGACTGACCTAGCGAGAGGACAGTGACAGGCGTAGTATCTTTTCAAGGTGGGGTTCTTCGCCTTTATGTATTGGTCGGGTGCGTAGGGTATTTTGGTCATGTAGATCTTATCACCATGCCTAACGCCGGTGGAGATCTCCTGATTACTCCTGACGAATTCCAGCGTTGCTGGAGTGATCTCCTGTTCGTACCATATTTTCCCGTTTTTCATGAACTCCTCCAATTCCTCTGTGAACCTCTTGTGTTCATCTTTCAAAAATTCGTCAATACTGTTAGCTTTCTCATACCGTTCCTTCAGTGCGTTGAAAGCCTCAGCTGGTACGTTATGGTAGTTCCATGTGAGAATCTCCTTACATGTCTCTCTGGGTAATTCAGTTTCCAACCTAGATATGATAATCTGTGTAAACTTTGCGTATTCCTTGGATGGCGAACCTACGGGGGATAACTTAAATCCTTGAAAGACTTTGCGCCGAGTGTCTTCACCGACAATAGTTGCTAGCCTTTTGCCAATGTCAGGTAGCACATTTCGGGCGTTTAAAATCGATGTGAAATATATGTAGTGTTCTTTTTTATTCGTAAGATAGCAGTAGCGTGCTATTGCAATGAGCCTTTCCATTGAATTCTTTCCGTCATCAATCAGCAACGAAAGATATTCTTTGAGTACATCTAATCCTGCGGACTCGAAGGAAAGTTTCTTCTTTTCAATGTACTCTTCAAATTCCTTAACCAGTTGACAGCTAAGCCAATGTCCTTTAGGCTCACCTTTCGTTCCTGGAGAAAATTTCGAAACTCTTTTTCCATCAATTGCCTAACGCTCCGTCACAGAGGTGTACGGAGAAAAGTGTCTGAAGACACTCTTAGATGCAAACCCGTGATTCTATATTAGCTTTGGTGGACAACAATCTTCAGATGCACCCGCATCCAAAGGCAAGCAGATCAGTCTTCTCTTCTCGCTGGAATACAATTGGGAACATTTCACGACATCAAAAAAAAGTGTTAGGTATAGGATTTACTTTATACATAGTCCGCCCATACTGGACGTAGAAGAGGGTGAGATTGATTGAAAATTGCGTTAATCCAACAACATGCTACTCGGAACCGAGAGAATAATGTTGCTCGGGGATTAAGATCCTTGGAAAAAGCAGCTTCTCAAGGAGCGAAAATTGTTGCATACCCTGAATTAGCCTTTGACCTGTTCTTACCCCAACACCCATCTTCTTCAGAAGCTCTTGCCTGTGCGGAGCCAATTCCTGGCTCCACCACTGATTTGTTCTGCGAAAAAGCAAAGGAGCTGGGAGTAGTAGTTGTACTTAATCTCTTTGAAAGAGAAGAAGATAGAACCTTCGATTCCTCACCTGTCATAAATTCTAAGGGAGAGATTGTTGGGAAAACTCGGATGGTTCACATTATCCAGGCACCTTGTTTTCATGAGAAGGATTATTATTCTCCGGGAAATCTGGGAGCAGGAGTTTTTAACACCGATTTTGGGAGGATTGGGGTGGCGATCTGTTATGATCGTCATTTTCCCGAGTATATGCGAGCCTTGGCTCTCAAGGGAGCGGAGCTAGTTTTGGTTCCTCAAGCAGGAGCTATTGATGAGTGGCCACCTGGAATATTCGAGGCTGAGCTTCAGGTTGCTGCCTTTCAGAATGGGTATTTTGTGGGATTAGCGAATAGAGTTGGTGAAGAGGATTTGCTGACATTTGCGGGTGAATCATTCATCACTGATCCACAGGGACGAGTAATTGCTCGTGCTCCTAGAGGCAGAGATTACATACTCTATGGTGACTTGGATTTCAGCCAAGTGAACGATTGCCCCGCCAAGAAACATTTCATCCCAGACCGAGTGCCCGAGATCTACCGATCACTTTGAAACCGCTCCACAATAACACACGTGTCAGCGGTGCTCAAACGCGGATGGGTCTGCGCGCGCATACGATGGCTTCGTTAGGTTCATCAAATACTGGCTGTGTTAACTAGAATTATATAACAAAACGCCACTATTGCCCCGATAACTCCATATTTTGTGGCAGTTTTCTGCATGTTAATGACGTTTTGCGATGACGGTTTTTTCAACACAGCAATATAACGCTTGATGATTGGCATGGAGAGTGGGAAGAGGATGAAGAAAATTAGCAAATGCTCGTAAGGGAGTAGGCCAAAAACCGAATATAACAGCGGCAAGAAGCCTGCTGACAAAAACAGGATTCCAGCGACAATGGCACCATTCTTTTTTCCATATTTGACAACAAAGGTGTAAACCCCCATTCTACGATCAACCTCATAGTCCCCAACGGCTTGAATGATATGGCCACCACAGTGAATTAGCATCAACGGAACGACACCGGAAAGAATTACTGAAATATTGGATTGTGGTCTGCTAACTAACACCAACCCCATCAGGAAGGGCATTAAGCCACCCCCCATACCTGAAACAATGAAGTCCGCAATTGGCACAGTTTTCAACCTGAAAGGGGGAGCGGAATATGCGGCTCCAAACGCAAGATAGACAAGAAACAACAGTACAAGACCTATATCAACAAAGACTACTAGG
>JAUWDF010000168.1 GCA_030608925.1 Candidatus Bathyarchaeota archaeon
ACAAGGCATGGGAATTTGTTTTTTGTCCGCGAAGCTTACTTCTTGCCCCAGCTTTTCTCTAGTGACAGCTTTTTCAACTATTTCGTCAATAATTCCATTTCCACCAAGAGATCTATCTATTGATTCAGCTGCCTTTCTGCCCATTGCGATTGCTTGAATCACAGATGAAGGTCCGCTGACAGCGTCTCCACCAGCAAATACACCTGCAATACTGGTCTCCATTGTAGCTGTATTTACTTCCAGAGTATCGCTGTTGGAAATACAAGTTGTTTTGGGGAGAAAGGATAAATCAGGCTTTTCACCGATTGCTATCACGATTGCATCTGCTTCTATGACAGTTTCGCTTCCTTCAATCGGGATCGGTCTTCTTCTTCCACTTTCATCAGGTTCTCCTAGCTTCATTCGAAAGCACCTTACTCCAGACACTTGACGGTTTTCCCCTAGGATTTCTTTTGGTGTCAGGAGAAATCTGAACTGCACACCTTCTCTTCTTGCTTCATCAACCTCCTCAGGTTCAGCAGGCAGTTCATCTTCAGATCTTCTATACAGGACTGTTGTTATTGCACCTAGTCGGACAGTAGTTCTCGCAACATCGATGGCGACGTTACCACCACCTATTACAAGAACTTTACTTCCAATGTTGGTTTTCTTACCGAAGTTGACTTCTTTCAGTAAATCTAGTCCTGACCAAACACCATCAAATTCTATTCCCTTAATGTTAAGCTGCCGGCTTTCCTGAGCGCCAATTCCTATAAAAACAACATCATAGTTTTCTGTTAGAGTATTGAAAGATACATGAGTTCCGACTTCAGTGTTAGTCTTCGCTTCCACATGAGCTTCTAAAATTTCATCGATATCCCTTTGGAGTTCTTCTTCTGGAAGGCGATAGCGAAGAATCCCCGCACGTAGCATACCTCCTAGTTTAGGTTGTGCTTCAAAAACAGTGACTGAGTGTCCTTTCTTTGCCAGATAATAGGCAACAGTTAGTCCGGCTGGTCCTGAGCCGACTATGGCTACTTTTTTTCCAGTAGGCAACATTTTTTCGGAGGTTTTTATCTTAAGATCTGTAGTCTGGTCGGTTACATACCGTTTCAGGTCACATATGGCGATGGATTCGTTCAATTCTATTCTGCGACAAGAGCTTTCGCACAAATGATGGCACACGTAACCAAGAACTCTCGGAAAAGGAGATTTTTGCCTTATAACTGCGAGGGCTTTACCTAGCTTCTTATCAACAATTAAGCGAATATAAGATGGTATATCCATGTTTACTGGGCATGCAGAAATGCATGGCACAACACCCTTTTCCCCATCTTTGGCTTTGACTTTGTCAGTTATGGCACCTGTTGGACATACTTCCACGCAAGCGCCACAGAACCTACATCCTGAAAGTGTGAGTGAAGAGTTTTTTGTGCCAACAAAGACCCCACCATCTTTACAGGTAAGCCTTAAGGCATTGACCCCACGCAGGTCTTGACAGGCTCTAACACAGCGAGTGCATTCTATACAGAGATTGTAATCAAAGAGAAATAGAGGTTCGTCTTTTACTTCCACCAATTTTGCGGGCACATATCGTTGTGTGTCTTTCTTTATTCCAATATATTCCGCTACTCGTTCTAGCTCACAATTACCAAGCTTTTCACAACATCTTTCCTCCAACGGCACATTCAAGGAGCATGGTTCTCTAGAGCAACCTTCCTTTTGAGCACAGACTAGACAAGCATGAGGATGCTTAACAAGGATACTTTTGAGTTTCTCTTGTCTTGTTTCCTGAACAAGTTTTGATTTTGTAGATACTTTCATTCCTTCAGTAACTAGAGTAGTACAAGCCTTTGCTAAATTGTGGTGTCCTTCAACTTCGACAAGACATAACTCACATCCTTTTAGTGGGATATCTGTACAGCCTTCAATAGGTGAATCTTCGCCGCGAAAAACTCTCTTGTCCACTTTTGTCTGGTTGAAAGGAGGAAGATCAGGATGGTAACATATTGAAGGAATGTAAATCTTGGCTTTCTGTGCTACTTCAAGTATAGTATCGCCATCACCTGCAAGTACTTTTACTCCATCAATGTAAATGTTGATCAATCTCACATGTCTCATTTGATCAAGAATTTTACTCAGCGTTACCATGAATGAGTGATTGCTTTTGGTTGGCAGGCTAGGACACATGGAATCTTTCTTTCATTACTGACTGGTTTGCAGGGGGCACAGCTGTACTTTATCTTTTTCCTGTGTTCCTCTTTGACGATTGCCATAGTATCTCCCTCTATATCAAACTCGTTCAAAACAAGTTCTAGAACGTCATTTGGGCACGCTTTGACACATTCGCTACAACCGTTGCATTTGTCAGTGTCAATGACGATGAAGTAATCTCCGGAGCCATCTTTGTAGCCATAATGAGCTTTCATGGTATCCTGTCCCCAAGCCAGTTTAGCGTAGTCCTAGAACCTTCTCCTGCAATGCTTTGGCAAACAGTGCTGCGCCTATCGCGCCAGCAAGAATTGGATCATTTCTAGGCGGTAGAGGTTTTACATTCAGCATTCTTCTCAGCCTTTGAACAATGCCTTCGTTTTTCGAAACACCACCAGTTATGACGAAATCTTCTTCGATTCCAACCCGAGTAAGTAGATCAGATATCCTGTCAGCCATTGCAGCATGATATGCAGCTGCCACTTTCTCTTTAGGCCATCCTTGACGAAGCAAAGCTAGAGATTCAGCTTTTGCGAAAACGACGCATGTGTTACTAACAGGCTGGGGCTCTTGCTCAACTTGCAGCGATACATTACCTAGCTCCAGTATTGGTATACCAATCAAGTCTGCAAAAACCTCCAAACCTCGTCCTGTTCCAGCTGCGCATTTATCGTTCATCAAAAAAGAGAGAACCTTGCCTTTTTCGTCGCAACGAATTGCTTTACAGTCTTGCCCACCAACGTCGAGCACTGTTCGAACGGTAGGACCGTATGTGTAGTGAGCACCACGGGCGTGGCAGGCAATCTCAGTTATAGTTCTCTTTGCGAACGGAACATTCACACGTCCATAACCAGTTCCAACAACATATTGTAGTTTACCTGTTTCTAAACCAGTTCCTTTTAGAGCCCATTCAATTACTTTAACTGCAGTCGCCTCGCTGACTCCTCCAGTTCGGATAATTGCATATGTGTAGAGTTCGCCATCCAATAATACTGCTGCTTTGCTACCCACTGAGCCGATGTCAATTCCAGCTGTTATAATTTTAGCGTCTTGCCAATCTTTACCAGGTGCT
>JAUWDF010000127.1 GCA_030608925.1 Candidatus Bathyarchaeota archaeon
CCTCATATTCCAAGAGGATGCCTCAGTCAAGCTTGGAGTGTAGCTGAACTCCTAAGGTCATATTTCGAAGATATATGTCTTGTACGAGGAAGATTTGAGAAAGAAATCCTAGGATGCAAGGCGCAGTGAAATCAAGTGAAAAAATAGATAACTATAATCGAAACAGATTCGGTAGGTCACACCATGACTGATATATGCTTAATGTTCGAAGTCCACCAGCCTCTGAGGTTAAACCGTAATTTTCACCAGGATGTGTTAGCGAGACCGTCAGTAACGAAGAACGACCTGTTCGAACTCTATTTTAACAATAATCTTAATAGGCACATATTTGACCGAGCAGCAAGAAAATGTTACTTTCCAGCGAACAGAATAATTCTGGAAGAGATTGAAAGGTTCAAGGAAGAAAATAGACAATTCAAGGTTTCATACGGAATTTCAGGAGTCTTCATTGAACAATGTAAGAAATGGAATCGCGACCTTCTTGAATCCTTTAGGAAACTGGCTGATACCGGCTGCGTTGAATTTCTAGAGGAAACATATTACCACTCTCTTTCAAGTTTATTCAGCGCAGAACGCACTGAGTTTATTGAACAAGTAAAAATGCATGGAGAAATGATTAAGGACTTATTTGATTTTGAACCTAAAGTTTTTGAAAATACTGAATGTCTTTACAACAATTCTATCGCACAAACAATTGCAAATATGGGGTACAAGGCCATTGTAACAGAAGGCGTTGAACGAATACTAGGTTGGAGAAGCTCAAACTACGTATACAAAGCAAAAGATTCTTCTATACCTATATTGCTTCGTAACTATCGTCTTTCAGATGATATCGGTTTTCGCTTCACAGCAAGATGGTGGAGCGAATGGCCCTTGACTGCACAAAAATTCGCTAGTTGGCTAGCATCTGCTCATGGGCAGACAATCTGCATATTCATTGACTATGAAACTTTCGGAGAACATCACTGGCCTGAAAGTGGAATACACGAATTTCTGAAGTGGCTGCCAAGTGAAGTGATGAAATGGCAAAATCTCAACTGGAATACACCCTCTGAAGTCATTGACATGCATAAACCTGTGGGAGAGATAGACATACAAGAACATAACACAGTCTCATGGGCTGACCTTGAAAGAGACCCCAGTGCTTGGATCAGTAACCCGATGCAGAGGGCATCATACGAGAGTCTGAAAGGTCTGGAAACACTTGTGAAAGGCTTGGGAGACAAAAATTGGCTTAGACTTTGGAGATATTTCCAGATGAGTGATCACCTCTATTATATGAGCATAAAGGGTGGAGGACCAGGTGATGTACATTCATACTTCAACCCCTCTGGAAACCCAATAGACGCCTTTGTCACCTTTTCCAATATAATCTCAGATTTTGAAGCAAGAGTCGTTCAGGAATTGCAGAAACCTGAGCTTGCTGCGAAATGGATCATGCGTCAATTACCCAAAAACAAAGGTTTTACATTCTACCACAAGTTCGCCAAACCCACAAAATCTGAAGCTTCAAGCCTCAAAGGATTTTCAGAAGAACTAAAAAGTGTACCAATTCAATCCATCGAATACCACATTGAGCGAGCAGACTTCGAGAGATGGATTAGCCAAGTCTTGGGTGACAAGAAACTGGCACAAAAGATTGGTGAAATTATGAAAGAAGGTATAACAGGCGAGAAGCTGCGCAAGATACTTGTAGCTATAATAAAAGCTAGAACAAAACAGCTGGTAGAAATCGGTACTAAATCTGAGTTGTGATGATATGAGAATTTGCTTACTCTCTTGGGAGTTCCCACCTAGAATAGTAGGAGGAATATCTCGCCACGTATTCGGATTAGCAAAATCCCTAGCAAAAATGAAGAATGAAGTGGTAGTTGTCACATTGGATTTTCCAGGTGTCCCTGACTATGAAAAAATCGAAGATTTCAAAGTATATCGTAGCAGAACTGAGGTTGGACACCCAAACTTCTTAACATGGGCCTTCCTATTCAACCATTTTCTGGAAAAAGAACTTGCCAAAGCACACAAGGATGTGGATTTTGATTTGATCCACATACATGACTGGCTTGTGGCTCCTTCTGGAGTCAGCTTTCAACATTTTATGAATAAACCCTTGATCTGCACAATGCATAGCACTGAACATGGTAGATCTGGCTTGCACAATCCTGATTCTTACATGATTGATGGAATGGAATGGTGGGCGTGTTACGAATCAAGCAAGGTAATTGTGACTAGTCAATCTATGAAAGGTGAAATTTGTGGTCATTTCAATCTATCGGGGGAAAAAGTAGATGTCATTGCCAATGGCGTTGATAGCGAGAAGTATGACATCAATATTGATCGCCGGGATGTACGTAGAAGCTTTGGAGTTAAGGACCATGAAAAGCTGATTCTATTCGTTGGACGCCTAGTTCCACAGAAAGGCGTTGAATACTTAATACAAGCAATCCCACGAATCAGCAAGCGTTTCCCGGAAGCGAAATTCATCATTGTAGGTGAAGGATGGATGCGTAGTCACCTTGAATGGTTGGCAGACCAGTCAGATCAACGATGGAGAATAAACTTCACAGGGTTCATTTCTGATAATGATTTGATCGCTCTAACAAAAAGTGCAGATGCAATGGTTATACCATCAGTTTACGAGCCATTTGGAATAGTTGCTCTTGAAGGCATGGCAGCTGGAGTACCAGTTGTTGCCAGTCAAGTTGGGGGTCTAGCAGAAGTCATAGAACACAATGAGACAGGCGTTTACGCATATTCCCGCAGTCCAGAATCGATAGGATGGGGCGTTGAACGCGTCTTGTCTGATCCAGGCTACAGAGACTGGTTGGTAAAGAATGGTTATGAAAAGGTGAGAACACAGTTCAGTTGGAAGGCTGTCGCTGAACATACCATGGATGTTTATAAGGGAGTTTTGGGAGAAGGGTAAGCTATGAGTGGATACCCACCTGTAATGCCGAGTCCGGAATTGCCTGAAGAATTTCAGTTTCTATGTATGTTGCACAACGTGGGAGCAATTAATCCTGAAAGAGCCCTCACTATTAGTGAGATCTCAAAATGGACAAACAAAGAGTCCACTGAAATCAAAAACCACCTAGGACGACTCCATGAGCTTGGATACGTGCAATCCTTCAAGAAGAATGAATCTGAGAAATACCACGTGTCAGTTACAGGCATCCGGAAAGTATTGACGTTGTACAGCTAGTGAATAAAAAGTGGCTATGTGCAGGTTATACCTTCAATCAAACGTGTTTAATTATCCGAGTTGGCAGAGTTCCACATTCACATTTCCGTTTAAGTCGATCACTGCTACATATCCATCCTTGGCTGCACCAGGGTTGACCACAACGGTCCCATCAATCTCATCAATTCCTCTCCCTTCATGTATATGACCGCAAGCTACAAGACAAGGTTTCTTCCTAACTATAAATTCACGTATACTTTCACTTCCAACATGTTCACCCTGCAACGTCAAGTCAGCTCGTGTATTCCTTGGTGGCGAGTGAGACACTAAAACCAATCTTCTCGCATTTCCGCATTCTTCTAACGCATTGTCGAGAATACTAGCAATATCTTCCTCTGCCAACTCGAAAGGTGTGGTAAATGGGGTTGGTAACGAGCCACCAACCCCGAGAAAGTTGATACCCTTAATGTTTAAGCATCGTCCATGGATTGTAAATACTGTATTTTCCTTTTCATAATGCAATTCGGATGGATCACAATTTCCGGGCACGAATAGTACTGGTATGTGTTGCCTAGATAAATCTGAAAGCATGGTATAGGCATCTTTGATAGACCCAAAATGTGTGATGTCCCCACATATTATAATTAAGTTGGAGTAGGTGATTCGAGCTTTCAAGATAGTTTTTTCGATAGCATCATTACGCCCATGGAAGTCCGAGGT
>JAUWDF010000175.1 GCA_030608925.1 Candidatus Bathyarchaeota archaeon
CTAAACACTTGGCACAGAAGGCTGAAGTGTCTCAGCAAACTGCTTCTCGTTACTTGATAGAATTAGAGAATTTTGCTTGGATCGATAGATCTATTACACCAGATGGGTGTTTAGTGGCTCTCACAGAGCTTGGTAAATCTCAATTGAAGGATGTTTATTCCAAGTTGAAAGCAATTCTTGAAGCTTCTCATGCACTTTCTATTACTATGGAAGGGGTGCTTTTCAGCGGTCTTGGAGAAGGTGCTTATTATGTTACACAAGACGTGTATCGTAAACAGTTCATTGAAAAACTGGGATTTGACCCGTATCCTGGTACTCTGAATGTTAGACTAGCTTCTGATTACGACAAAAAGACTAGAGAAGAGTTAGAGGGTTATCCTGCAATTGAGGTTGAGGGGTTCAAGGATGAGTCAAGAACTTTTGGTTCTGTCAAATGTTATCCAACTCTCATTAACAATATTGCGAAGGGTGCTTTGTTAGTTGCTTTTCGAACCCATTACGACTCTTCTGTGTTGGAGATTATAGCACCTAAATTTCTGCGGAGTCAGCTCAAGTTAAAAGATGGTCAGAAGGTTAAGCTTGAAATTTTCACTATGCCTTGATTATGCGGACGTTTATTTCTGATCATAACTAGATCTAGGTTTTTCGTCTATACAAATTAATGATTTTTTTCTTGATTTCTGTGCTACTGTTAAGTTCATCTTCGCTAAATTGTCCGATTCTCACTACTTTAATTTGGAGCCCCATGTCTGAAATGGTTTTCTTAACCATCTGCCCAATGCTGTTTTGATCATGTCCCAACGCGATTACGTCTGGTCGTATTTTCTCTATTACGGATCTTATATTGAATTCTTCGTATCCTAGAATTGCTTCGTCAACAACTTCCAGAGCTTCCACTAGTGCGCGGCGTTGGTTCTCAGACATCACAGTTTTTTCGCCTTTTCGTTTTTCAACAGTTTTATCTCGAGCAACAATTACAATTAGTTCTGCGTTCTGTTTGCTTGCTTTTGCTTCTTCCAAGAATCTTACATGCCCTAGGTGGAGCAAGTCGAAGACTCCTGCTGTCATTACTATAGGACGCTTTCTTCCTGTCAGTTTCTTGTTAATCATTGGAAGTGCACCAAGTCAAGTATCTTTAGAGCATCAAGTAAACCTTCGCAATAAGCTATGGAGGTTAGAGCAGTCTCAAATTTATTTTGGTTAGCGTAGTATACTGCATCTTCGAAGTATCTATTAGCATAGTCTAAAACCTTTTGTACATTACTTTCTGGGGAAGTCACTTGATAACTTATTTGCTGAAGAACTTTTTCGGTGTTTTTCACGTATTTTTCCACAAGCTTTTCGATTGTCATCTTTCGAGATTCCTTATGGTTTCAGATGCATCTGCCAGTACAACAAGCGCTTCTATCTCCATGAAGTGAAGCCTCCCAGGAAAAATTAGCGTGTGAGGTAAAATCTTGAAATCGTAGTCAAACACTTCTTTGAGAGTACCAGCTTTTACGTTGGGATTGTGCGACCCAGCTCCTGCAATGCCCACAACAAAAGTATTTTCAGTTATAATGCCGCCTTTCTTTTTCCGCTCCACTATCTGAAGCATTTCCAATCCTTCTTTTATTGTCATATAGTGCTTTTCTTCAGCTTCGATATCAAGGAAACACAGTGTGTGAAGCCCTATTCGTTGATTCACCTTCAACACATTGTATGGAGTTTCTGAAGGAGGATATTGATTAGTAAATGGAATTGTTACACTTCTCCCAAACTTGTAATTTTGTAGACCGGATAAGCCGATTGCTGCAGAGATTATAGAAGAGCCATGAATCACTTCTGTTCTTATTTCAGCCTTTTCTGCTCTTATTCGTAAATCTACATGAGTTGTGGCTATCAACGGGTCTCCAGGCACAAGAAGCACTACATTGTTTTTGGAAGCGGTCTTAAGGAGTCGTGCACCATTTTCTTCTTCAAGTAATCTTCGGGATAGCACGGTAACTTTTTTTCCAATAAGATCTTCCAGCTGGTCAATATTCAACTCTCTCATCAGGCTAGTATGTAGTTCTACGAAGATATTATCCGCTTTTTTTGCAGCCTTCAAACCACTCAAAGAAATTCCGTCCTGGTCATGTAGACCCAAACCAACAAAAACTAGTTTACCCATCTAAGCCACAACTCGTTATCATGAAGACGGGTAATATTAGGATAGCTGCGCACTAAATAGAAAACGTATGTTAATAAGTCAATGGAATAGTTCGGGGACAGCAAGACCGAAAGCTCTAAATTTTTAAGTGTAGGTTTTTGTTTGAAAGAGTCTGTGGGCCCGTAGCTCAGCAAGGCTAGAGCGGCGGACTCTTAATCCGTAGGTCGCGGGTTCAATTCCCGTCGGGCCCGCCAAACTTCGTCGAACCAGCTGATATAGAATAGTGAAAAGACCCAGTATGCTTTCATAATGAAATTCGCGTGTGCGACATCATCTGCGTATGAGGTGATTGATACAGGCGTGGACCATCCGTTAATAGATGGCTATTGGTAGAAAGTTATCTTTAGAGTCCGTTTTTGGTTTTTATTTCTTTTTTCAGTTTCGCTACTTCTTGCCGAAGGCTTATGACTTCAAAAAACAGGAATAGGTTTCCATGCTTGGCGAATTTTTCAACTTTTTCGGTTGTCGATTGCTCTCCAACTTTCTCGCCAACTTTTTCGACCACTTCTTTTGCAAAGAGTTCTTTTTGGTTCATTTCTAATCGACATAACGGAAGTCTAGTTTCATCATAAGGATTATGAAGCCTGAAACCTGATTGAGAATTCATCTTTCATTTAGACCGGTATGTGAGCTGAGTGTGTCATTTTCAACAGTGAGTTTTATCTCAACTTTGTTCCCAGGATCTTTCAGTTTGGCAACGAGATCTCTGGAAAGATCAATCGCTGTTTTGTTTGCTTTGATGGCGAAAGTTCTATCACACAAATAGTTGCTATGCCGAAAAACCATATCTAAAGAGCTGGATAAGGTTAACTTTGGATGTCCCCAAGCAATCACCTTTTCAGTCACAGTTCCAACTTGAATTATTATATTCAATTTAGCCCGTTCATTTCTCAGAATCTTTTTAAATCCATCATTTAGGTCACTCAAACTCTTGTTTGCTGCTACAGCAATTATGCAGTCACCACGTTTTGAAACGTAGTTCTCTTTTGTGATTTCAAATGTGTTC
>JAUWDF010000149.1 GCA_030608925.1 Candidatus Bathyarchaeota archaeon
TGTACCTGCTGGTACGATAGTGATGGTTTTACCTGACGATGGAACTGGCTACCTTTTTGACACGTTTGATCTTACAGTTCTCCCAGGATTACACAAATTATATCCACAAACTAATGGACCAAGTGTGTTTTTAGGGGCTCCATATCTCATGTCTATGCCCGGTATGCCGATCCCTGTTATGGGCGAGCTTTATGCGGATGTCCCATTGAAATCTGCAGCGTTCTGGTAGACAAGAGCTTACAAAAGATTTGAACAAATCTCCCCCGCTTTTTTAGGGTTTTTTTCTAGCTGGTGGTTCTTCCACAAATCATAAAAGGAGAAAAGTGGTTTGCTTGCCATCTTGGTGAACTCTGAATGGTTGACTACGCTGTGGTTGGTAGATGTGGGGTCTTTTGTGGCTCATGCATGATCTACCGAGCGTCTAAGGACTCGGACCAATTAAGAGAACAAATTGCCAAAAGACAAAAGTGCAAAGCAGAGGATGTTCGATGTGATGGATGTCAAACCGTTTTAGAAAGTGGGTGGGATGTTCAAAAACAGTGGGGTAAGAACTGTAGAATAATCAAGTGCCTTGAGGTGAAAGGATTGAAGTTTTGTTTTGAATGTGAGATATTTCCCAACTGTAAGAATTTCCAAACGATTTACAAACCGTACCTGAAAGCCGATGAAAACTTGATCGAGAACTTGGAGAGGATCAAGGCTGGCGAAGTGAAAGAGTGGTTGGCGGAAGAAGAGAAGAAATGGATCTGCAGAGAATGTGGGAATCCCATATCAGATTATGAAAAGTGCCATTGGTGTGGAGCGAAACTCAGAACGAAATGATGCGCACACGCACCGAGTCAGGCTTTCGATTTGGTGATGTTCGTATAGAGTCATTCTTCACGCGCATCTAACCCAACCAACGACTCAAGTGTTTTTCTTCAATGAGAGATGGAAAACATATTCCTTGAGGCCTTTCAGGTAGCCTCCTTCTTCATATCCATGTTTACGACATATGGCAACTGCAGCAGGATGATCAGCATAAAAAACAACATCAGAATAGCCCTTCTCTTTCATGAATTTTTCAAAGAAGTCATGGAACATGTCCCCATAACCTTTTCCTCTATACTCTTTGATCAACCAGATTTCATGAAGCTCAACAAAATTCCTATTTTTACCAAGAAGCTTCTCCAATGCTTCCCTGTCCTCTCTGTCTCTAGCATCACCTTTCCTGTGTTCTTCAGTGTTAGTTTCATGCCAGACCGCATGACCCACAACCTCGTTGTTATCTCTCCAGACAATAAGCTGAGATGGATCTTTAACAACCACTTTCATCAGATAATCAAGGTTTCCATCATAGCCACTCCTACCCCAGTATTCTTTTAGCTCTTTCAGGCCGCAACCAACATCAAATCTCATATTCTCATCCATTCTCAACATCAGGTTGAAACTTTACTACTAATCCTATCATCTCTTTTTGGCATTTAATAGTTGATCAGCTATCGCTTTTCCGCATTCATTATTGTGTTGTGTGGTTCGAATCCCACCCCCAAACCCAAATACGCTCTGAATAGATACTTAGAATTGTAGGTGCTTAGAATTGTTAGATGGAGTCCTTACGGAAAAAGCAAGAAAAGATTGGAATCGCTTAGCGGAAAACTATCAAGCATTTAGACAAGAGTCAGGAACCTACAATGAGATAGTTGAAATACCTGCAATGTTGAGCCTTATTGGGAATGTTAAAGACAAGAAGGTACTTGATGCAGGATGTGGTCACGGATACTATTCGCTTCTCCTAGCAAAGAAAGGGGCAATAGTTACGGGTATTGACATATCTGAAAAAATGGTAGAACTTGCAAAGAAAAATGCTGTAAAGGCGTCAGTACAATGCCAATTCTTTGTTTGTGATCTGCAGGATTTGTCTATGTTCAATTCGGATAATTTTGATTTAGTTACTTCAAGCATTGTTGCTGGTTACTTGGACGACATTAGAAAGGCTTTCTTAGAAGTTTTTAGAGTGCTTAAACTCAAAGGCATTTTTTCCTTCAGTGAAAATCACCCAATCTTGAAGGGACAATGGGAAAGAGATAGGCAAGATAGAAGGCTTCATTGGAATATCGACAATTATTTTAACCGCTCAATTGGAATTGCCCAATGGCGAGCAAGGGATGGTGGAATTATCGAAACTAGTTCAAGGCATAGAACTGTGCAGGATTACTTTGATGCTTTGGTCTCAGTAGGATTTGTGGTTGAAAGATTGGTTGAACCTGAGCCGATAAATAATGGAAAATTGCTTAATATAAGACGTTATGAAAGCGCAAAACGAATTCCCTACTTCATTTTGTTTAGAGCAAGAAAGTCAATTTAAATTATTTCTTACATGCTAAAGTCAGGATTCTCGTCAATGGTGGGAGGACTGCATGGTCAGGATTGGCTTGATTCAAATGCTCTGCGAAAAGGCAGCGATCGCTGAGAATCTGGAAAGCACAGTGCGCTACTTGGACGAGGCCATTGCTCATGGCATAGACATCGTCTGTTTCCCAGAGATGAGCATCACAGGTTACGCTGACCCCACAAAGTATCCGGAGGCAATCATACGCTTGGATGGACCAGAGGTTGGCGAGTTGCTTGAAATGACTCGTGGGAAGTCAACTACTGTTCTCGCAGGATTGATCGAAGAGAATCCCAAGTGTAAACCATTTATCACTCAGGTAGTGGTTCGAGATGGAGAATTGTTGGGTTTTTACCGCAAGAAGCGGATTGTGGATGAAGAGGCAGACTGGTTTTCTCCCGGAGACTTCATACCGATCTTCATGTTTGGTGAGTTACCTTTTGGGATTGCAATCTGTGCTGATATTAGTAGTCACGAGGTTTTTGCTGAATGTGCCCGTCAGGGTGCAAAGATTGTCTTTGAGGCTGCTGCGCCAGGACTACACGGTGAGCAAGCCACGCGAGATTGGCGAGCAGGTTTCGAGTGGTGGGAAGGTGAATGCAAGAAGTATCTAAGTCGATACACGAAGAAGTATGATATCTGGGTCGCTGTGGCGACTCAAGCAGGTCGTACTGTGGACGAGGACTTTCCTGGTGGTGGATACGTGTTCGCCCCAAATGGACAACGACTCTACACCACGCCTAATTGGTCACCGAGAGCTGTGTATCTTGATATTAATTTTAATGAATACCGTGTTATTCAGTTATAGAGCAATGTGACTACCACTTTCAGTGGTGATATCTTCCGCTCAATCCTTTTTTTCTACATTTCTTCTCCGCACACGCTTGCCTTTACCAAGTGTCACCAAATGGTTCTTTCACTAACAACCTACTATCTTTTAATGAGAACCTTGGCGTAGTTGTACACCGCACTGGTAGCATTTTTCTTCTTCACTAATCGGCTTCCCACAAGAAGGGCATCTCCATTTTTTGTCTTGTTTTTCCAGCCACTTTTCCGCTCCTTCAGATTTAATGAATAGCAAATTCTCGCGGAGGTCCATCCCGATTTTAGCGTGTCCTTCCGCTAGCCTTTTCCATGCCTCACAT
>JAUWDF010000144.1 GCA_030608925.1 Candidatus Bathyarchaeota archaeon
AAGGTGGTAGTGTAGTTGCCTGGCTTACCAAGGTTGTTCGCGTGTACATGTATCGTGTGAGGCATGTTTAGGAGTTTGTTTACTTTGCATAAACCTTGAACGATTTCCCGGGGTGTTATGTCGAAGTTGGGAACTGGATCATCGATGTCTCTGACATTTCCCCCGAAACCCCAAGCTTCCACTCCTCCTGGATTAACGATTTTTATTGCAAAGCCTTTTGTGGCGTTCATGAGCCAAGCTACATATGAAGCACATTGGTCATAGTCCTTCGCACGCAGATACTCTAGTACAAACCAGTTGCTCCCTAGAAGGGGATATGCGCCTTTGTCCAGCATTGGTATGTCGTCAAATTCTTCATGAGTGTGTTTGGCCTTCAATGGTGGCATCGCAGGATCCATAACGGTTGTCCACCCCATTCGGGAATAACGATATCCTGTCGTGAAAGTCGAAGGTATCGAATGGCCCACTCCTGAACGCGTCTGTGATGTCTTTACCTCGACATCTTTATAATGGTCTTCAGGTCGTAGTAGTCTTCCCGAGTTCACTTTAGCGCCAGCAATATGGGAATGTAAATCTACACCACCAGGCATCACGATCATCCCAGAAGCATCAATAGTTTGTGCGCGAGTGTCCTGTAGTTTCTCCACAATAATGCCATTAGCTATAGCCACATCCATTTTTTCTCCGTTTACATTGTTTAATGGGTCGTACACAATACCATTTTTTATTAAAAGTTCCCTCATCCTAATTCATTCTCCTTCTTAATCAGTCGAACTTGTTCGAGAATTCGCGTCAGGATCACTTTGTCTGATTGACAATTCTGCGGAGGTTCCACCAGTTTTTTCATTGGCAGGGGAACACGATCCATTCGATAGGCTGTGCCTTCAGTTTCAATCCCAACAAATGAAGCAGGAAATACAACATCTGCCATAAGTGTTGTGGGAGAAATCACCGGATCGATTGCAATCAAAGGGTTCTTAACTAGATTCTCCGCTGCTTTTTTGGGAAAATTGGAAACTGGGTCTGATGCGATGATTAGTCCTGCGTCTGCTTGGTCTCGGCGTAGTATGTCTACCACGGAAGTCTCGCCGGGATTATATCTTGGGAACCCTTGGGAAAAATCTACAGCGAAGGGATAGCCTGTCTGCCAAGTGGAAACAATATTGGCGCCTGCGACATTGAAGTGCCCACGCATTGGCATGATAGAGAATTTTGTGCGGAAGTTCAAGTCTTGTGTCAGGGCAATTGCGGAGTTAATATTCTGATGTTTCCCCGCACTCATAGTTAATCCCACTCCGAAAAATATCACGCCAAAATCACAACCTATCATTGTATCAACTACGTCCTCCATCAAGTCCACAGGTATACCTGCTACCTCCTCAACTTCAAGTTCCCCATCCTTAACAAGCAATCTCATAGCCTGTAAGAGCTCAAAGTCCTTATTGGGTTCAACTTGCATAAAGAAATCAGCGTGCTCAGCAGATCGCGTTTTACGAACGTCCACAACTATAAGTTTCCGCTTTTTAGTTTCAAAGTAAGGAGGTAGTTTTTCACCTGAGATTGCTGGCATCGACACGTCCTTGGTCAACATCCTTTCTGAAGTTCTGCTAATCCGTTTTCTACCGAGAATTCCGCGTAGCCTAGCGACATAGTGTTCCCATTCACTTTTTTGGAAACGTCCTCCAGAGAATGATGTATAACGTTCCAGATGGCGTGGATGAGCACTATAAGGGTCACTGGCCCAATAGACAATCAGGTCCGCACGATGACGTATCTGACCTAGAGTGCAAGTAGGTATTCCTACATCTTGTATGGCCAAGATCGAAGGTCCATGACATACGGTGGAAGTGTTGTCTATGACTCCGCCAACTTCTTCAGCTAATTCTATGCCGACGCGAATAGATTCGCAGCCAGTACAACTCCAACCATAGAGGATTGGATAGGATGAGGCTACAAGTATTTCAGCACTTTTTCTTACTGCTTCCTCTAGGGAGGTTTCAACTAGTTCTCCTTCTTTCCTAATGAGGGGCTTCAAGTTCCGATGATTAGGATTAGAAAAATTCATGAATTTTGCTTCGCCGATGGCACAAGCGTTCTTGACATCAGTTATGAAACCATCTTCTACAGTTACTGCGAGATCATCGCAGAGGGTTCCACAAACGGGACATGTGACATTCTCAATCACTGACAATTCTATCCCTTCTTGAAGACTTGCTTCAGAAGTTCTGGTAGGCTTAAGACATTAGAGTCTGGAGCTGGCTCCATGTAGGCGGGTATTCCTTTGAATGAAGGCATTCCGGTTCCATGTGTCTGTGAATCTATTAAGAGGTTCGCCCAAAGTCCATAGGGCATATAGATCACCTTTGGATGAGGTGCCCTTTTGGATTCTATGGCTTTAACTACAACTGATCCACACTTTGTTGAGATTTTTATGTTGGAATTTTGTTTGAGTGCTAGTTCCTTGAGATCTGATGGGTCGATTTCACAAATGGCTACGCTTTCTTGGTATTCGGAGGAGAGCTTTCCGTGTTCTTTGGATGTTCCTTGATCAATTGTGCGACCAGTTAAGAGTTTAACTTTTACTTTTTCCATTGCCTTTCACCTGCCCACCATTATTTGCTTGCTAGAATGCTGAAGCGATTCTTAAGGATTTTTCCGTTTGTGCCTTATTGACGCCGTCGAGTAATTTCCTGAAATCCTTTGAGGTTCCTCTGCCAAGTTTTTATTGACACGTGCGGTGTTGGATCAGAACAAGTGTAAGTTGTAAGCTAAGACTCTTATGAGTTACTAAAAAAGGAATTGCCCTCCCTTGAATTCAAGATGTACGTAGATACAAAGAAGTTTGGGGGAGGAAAGGGGAGTTGGGTATTTTACTCTTGAGGTTTGAAGTATTTTATGTCATTTATATTGCCTGTTCTTTCGGTTTGGGGTTTGAATACTGCTACTACAGGCATACCTATCTCAACTTTGCTAGGGTCTATGTTACTGAGTTTGTGTATCAAGCCACCCTCGGTGTTGTCAAATTTTATTAAAGCATAGATTGTTGGGTCCTTTAATTTTGCGCCATCAAGACCTACGTGGGCCACTGTGAATGTGTGGACAATCCCCTGCGTGCCAACATTTAACCATTCATTTACCTTGTGGAAGCATTTTTCACAGTATAGTCTTGGTGGCACGAAAACTACTCCACAACTGCTGCATTTTGCGCCGAATATTCTTCCGTTTTCCTTCATCTCTAAGAAGAATTTTTCACCTGCTATTCCCAGGGTGTATATGTAGTCGGTTTCCATGTGTCCAGGCCAATGAGCCATCTTTCTCGGGTCGAGGAATTTCTCTGTCGCCATTCTTTAGATCTCCTCAAGAGGCTTGAAGTATTTGATATCTGTGATTGCACCCGTTCGTTCCTCAGGTGTTTTCCAAACTGCTTTCACTTTCTCTGGATCTTGAACCACGATATAATGGACACCCTGCATATTTGCCCAAGTGGGAGCTAACCTCGCAGCCTCTAAAATTCTCTCTATTTTTTCTTTTTCTGGCATGTCAGGTTTGTAAAATCGGAAACTTCTTCTTTTTCTC
>JAUWDF010000169.1 GCA_030608925.1 Candidatus Bathyarchaeota archaeon
ACACATTCTCCCTCCAGTTCATGTCCTTTTTCAATTATTTTGCTCGTGTCTGGATCAACACCACCATAAAAGGAGATTGGCTGAGATGTGGTCAGAGCTTCTCCTTCTGCGTTTCCCTTTGAAATTATCCTGCCTTTTAACTCCATTTTCCTTTCACAGCTGCCTCTATACATTCTTGTAGACTCCCCATTTTGGTCATCATATTGTTATGTCTTGAGTAGTAACACCCTTTTGCAGATGTTGTTACAACAGATCGAAATCTCCCTCTTAATGGAGCAACAGCCATACATGTGTCACAAGCGAATTTCCCACCAGCCCCTTCGATTGTTTCAGTATAACCTCTATCATCAGCAATCCCCTTCACAAGCCGAGAGCAAGCAACCCAGAACTGAGTATGTGGAGATATCGTCTTGCCTTTCAGCATCCCTGCTATTTTAGCAACTTCTTTAATCGAACAGTGAGGACATCCAATACAAACTAGATCGACTATGGAAAAGTCGTCGTTAATACTCTCGTAGGCGTTTTCTATGTCACGAGTTTCAATTGTAATCATTTCTTTTGGAGGTTGGTGATCCATGTATCCAGGGGTCATTTTCTGCATAAAAAAAAGTGGTTTTGACCCATAAGTCACCACAGAAGCACAGAAAGATTTCAACTCATCCAAATCAGCATGGTCAATACCAGTTATGTAGGGAATTTTGTTTTCTGCATTCTCACCGACACAATAGCCAAAAGCACCCCAGTCCGAGAGCATTCTTAGTTCAGCAGTTACATGTATATGAATATCTGGAACTCTTTCCTCATCCAAATGAAGCCCGTAGTTTGGTGTTTTGCCCACAAAAGCTGCTGCCAGGGCTGATGGACCTCCCTCTCTATTTGTCCTAGCGCCTATTACAGAGTTGGCAAAGGTAACTGCAGAGGATTCAGACCAAGCGATATGCTCTCCGAATCTTGGCAGGTTCCCTATTAGATATGGCGTGCATGTACAAGAGATTATTATGCCCATTTTATCAAAAGCATCTATTACTAGTTTCTGTTTTCGTGCGAATTCCTTATCTATCCCAAGCTTTTTCCAATCCTTGAGATCCATTCCTGCTGGATTTAAAGTTGTGAGAACTTTGACTTTTCCATCTCTTGCTAATTCGTTGAGAAATTGAAGACCAGCATCTCCGAGGTTATGATATGATACACCAGCTACTTGAACAGAGCCTACTTTAATCAAGCGCTCAGCACCGTATATGTTTCCTAAGGCGACTAGTATTTCCATAGATTTTCTTACTGCATACCCCTCTTCTCCGTCCAGCATGTTCTCTTCTTCTTTTGTCAGCTGCATAGAATCACAAGAAATTACTTAAATCAACTTCTCTGTATCTCTCTTTTGTGAACCCCTTACCAGTTGACTTAAAGGGAATCGTTGCATCCAAACCCATTTTGCATGTTGTAGCTTTTTTTCCTTCAGTCAGATCTCCAGAAGGATCTAGAGAAGATCCCCTTTGATTTGGTAGAATAATAGCGTCTTTATCAGCTTGGAATCTAGTTGCGATAGCCCACTCGACTTCATTCGGATCATAGATATTTATGTCATCATCTACAATGACACAATGTTTCAAAGATTTGTGACCTGCAAAAGCTGCTTTGATCGCTTTCTTCCCATCATCTGCTTTCTTTTTCCTTATTTGGAGGACTGCATGGAGCCAACTACAACCACCTACTGTAACATAAACGTCCTTACATTCGCAAACTTTGTTCGCTTCAGTGAAGATAGCGGGTTCTCTGGGCATTCCCATCAGCAATTTATGCTCTCTTCTTCCAGCGAGTATTGTTTGATAGATTGGTTTTTCTCTATGAGTTATGCAACTTATTTCGATTACTGGTTGCAGCCTTACTTTGTCAAGGATTCCAGTGAGATCTAGGAATGGCCCCTCTGGTGCCTTTTCCTTCGTTACTCTTCCCTCCAACACAATCTCACAGTTCCTTGGGACTTCGAGATCAACAGTTTTACATTTGACAAGCTCTGTTCTTTCTAATGCATTGGACATACCTAATTCGTCAACTCCTTTAGGCAGGGATGTAGAAGCAGCGAGGAGAACAGCAGTTGAATTTCCTATACAAATCGCTATCTCAAGTTCGCCTTTAGATTTTCTTAGTGCAGTGTCGGTTCCTCTATTTTCAACTATTCTCGCGACGAACCTCTTTTCATCTAACAACATCAATCTGTGAAAGCACATATTTCTGCCAAATTCAGGGTCTCTGATTATTACTATGGCTGACGCTACATATCTTCCGCCATCTTTTTCCGCATACCTCATTATCGGGAGTTTTGTTAGATTGACATTATTATCTATAACTTGTTGGCATTCCCCCTTCTCCACGACATTAGGTGAGGGAAGGGGTTTCCTGATTGCGTCAGCTAGTTTATATAGTAACTGCTGCTTTTCGACGTTCAGTGATTTGGCAATCAAATCTTTTGATGAGACGAGTCCAGCCACAACAGGAATATTCGATTCTTTCACATTTTCGAATAATACGGGTTTTTCCTCAAGAGCATCTATAATTCCCGCTAATTCATACTCAGTGGAGACTGCTTCGCTTATTCTCGTTAGTTTTCCTTCCATGTCAAGTTGTTTTAGTAAACGTCTAAACTTCAATTTTCTTCACATCTTTTCCAATGGATCCTTACTTTCCGATCATTAGATTCCAATTTTAGTCTTCAATACTTTAAATCCCTTCTTTTCAATTGTTGTCGCAACCATTTCTTGGAGCTCTTTTCCTGGCGTTAATGCCACCATACACCCGCCACCTCCACCGCCTGTAAGCTTGGCTCCAAACGCTCCTTCAATTCGAGCCACATTCACCAAATGATCGAGTTCTTTGCAAGAAACCTTGATTTCCTGTAATAGAAGATGGTTATCGTTCATCAGCTCCCCAACCTTTTCTAGGTCAAAATCTCCTAATGCTTTTCTCCCCTTTAATACCAAATGTTCTGCCTGTTCAAACAATAGATCATACTTATCTGGATTCTTTTTCCTACGTGCTGCAACTCCTGCAACCATTTCTTTAGTATTAGCCACAATTCCAGTGTTTCCTACAACAATCTCTACAGGTTCTTTTATCTGCAATCTCTCGATTATGTTTGGTTTTCCTAGCGATGCTCTTCTAAACCATATCAATCCCCCAAAGGTTGCTGCTGTGTTATCAATTCCTGAAGGAGTTCCAGCATAAGCTTTCTCAGCTTCATAAGCAATTTCATTGATTCTTTTA
>JAUWDF010000092.1 GCA_030608925.1 Candidatus Bathyarchaeota archaeon
GATGGACCAAATCTTTCCCGCCACACGGATCCAGATGTTTTATTCTTCCAAAGGAACCTGATCGCTTCGTCTTCTAGACCAGCGGTCACAATATCTTCAGGATCTGTGATTTCTAGGTCCTTGTTCCTCACAGAGATAACAACTCTTCGCCAACCAGATTCTCTGATAGCCTCTGCAATCGTTTGTAGCCGTTGTCTTAAATCCGTGGAACTGATCATTTTGGTGGAACTTTTCATCAATAAGGCGAATTGATTCGATCGCTTCTGTAATTCCAGTCGTTTTTTTAGATTGCTAATTGCTGTTGCAGCGTGAGAAGCTAAAATTTGTAGTAACATAGCGTCTTTTTCGTTAAAGGCACCAATCCTGTTGCCTTCTACATTGAGAACTCCTAAGACTTCTTCTTCTATTTCAATTGGAACAGCAAGTTCTGCACGAATACCTGGGATACCTTCAACATAATCTTCGTCTTTTCTAGAGTCTTGGACGAGTACGAAGTTGCGTGTATTTGCAGCTCTAACGGTTATACCTCTCTTCTCCCCACTTAAGGGCAACACCAATACTAACGGCTTAGAATATCCGCGATGACATGTTACTTCCAAGTTTTTTCCACGTTTGATGAGAAATGCAGCAAATTCAAAACCCAATGTTTGTTCCATAGCATTCAGGGTTAGTTCATAGATCTGTTGCTGATCGTTTGCAGTGTTCAATTTTCTACCATAGAGGTTCAGTACAGAAAGTTGATGTTCCATCATTTTGCTTCCAGTATTTTTACTGACAACCTTTCTGTCACTGAATTTGTGCTTTGATTGAACTCGATGATCGCTTCTCCTCATCGGATCTTGAACTCTCCTTGGTCTACGGTTTTCTCTATACTTCTTTGAACAATGTTGACATATTCGACAAACTTAAGTTCTGAAATGTTATCGAGCTCGAATTCTCCTTTGATCTTTTCGTGAAGGCGTTTCATGATTAGAATTTCAAGGAAATCAGCGCCAACTCCAAAGATTTTTTTAATCGCCTCAGCAAAAACATCAATGTTTTGTGGAATGTCTTCTTTTCTAATCCTGAAACTTTTCTCAATATGAAAATAGATAGCTTGCTTAGAGGATTCCCCGATGGAAGCTAGGCTTTCATCGACAGCTTGTAGCAGAATGTTTCTAAAATGATTTTTTGCCAAGAATGATTCCTCTAAACACGCGTGTTCCTTAGATTATCGATTAACTTTTCCTACTTGTCTGATTACTTAAATCCATTATGAATAATTGATTTGGATTTAAGATGTTCACAAACCTGGAAAATGAAATATCATGTTGTCAGCTGACTCTGGATGGGTGTCAAGTTATCTGCGTGCGCTGTGTATACTATAATGATCCAGATGCTCAGACGACTAGAAGAAGCTCATACGCGTCTCAAAGACATTGTCAACATTACTCCAGTAATGACCTCGAGAAGTCTTGACCGAATAACTAACAATACATGTTTCCTTAAATGTGAAAATTTCCAAAGAGCAGGGACCTTCAAATTTAGGGGAGCCTACAACGCATTGTCACAATTATCTTCAGAGGAAAAGAAGAGAGGAGCAATCACACATTCATCTGGCAACCATGCTCAGGCGCTAGCTTTAGCTGGCAGTCTTCTTGGGATTGGGATTACAGTTGTTATGCCAGGAAACGCTCCTACAATAAAAGTGGCAGCTACAAAGGGTTATGGGGCGAAGATAGTTACTTGTGGATCCCATCCGACTGATAGGGAGAAAGTTGCGTTTTCTCTCGTAAAGAAACATGGTTACGCTTTCATCCATCCCTCTGATAATCTGGAAGTTATAGCTGGAGCTGGAACAGCTGCATATGAGCTAATTAAGCATGTTCCAAAATTAGATCGTATCCTATGCCCTGTGGGTGGCGGAGGATTAATGGCTGGGACAGCTATCGCAACTACTACTCTTCTACCCTCAGCTAAAATTATTGGAGTCGAACCCAAAAACGCAGATGACGCTTATCAATCGTTCAAATCAGGGCACATCATCCGAGCGCAAAATCCAAACACGATAGCTGATGGTTTGAGAACCTCTCTTGGACCCAATACCTTTCGAATAATAAGGGAGAAAGTGGACCAAATAGTTACAGTCTCCGAGGACGAGATTGTGAAAGCTATGAGGTTCATTTGGGAACGAATGAAACTTGTCGTTGAGCCTTCAGGAGCGGTTTCACTGGCGGGCCTGCTTTCCAAGCAGACGGACCTACAATCTAAAAAAACAGGTGTAATAATAAGCGGTGGAAACGTGGACTTAGAAGATTTTTTCGCTAGAATCCAAAAAACATAGAGAGAAAAAGTACACGAATACGTGTTTATTTACTTGTATACAGACATAAAAGGTCGGATATCGAACCCACTCGTGCACATGCGCTAAAGTGGCTTTTTCTATTCGTGTGATAACCTTCTGTCTGACAGTTTAAATATCAGAAGTGTGGTTTATCGT
This sequence comes from Candidatus Bathyarchaeota archaeon, assembly GCA_030608925.1. Taxonomy (GTDB): domain Archaea; phylum Thermoproteota; class Bathyarchaeia; order Bathyarchaeales; family SOJC01; genus JAUWDF01. The sequence goes on from JAUWDF010000092.1 coordinate 2,480, forward strand.
ATCAAGAGGATTTGAATATATGGGTTCCAAGGCACCTACAGGTGAGTTCGCTGCAAGGCAGTTGGTTAGAAAAAGGAAGAAATTCCGCTGGAGCGATCGCTATTACAAAAGAAGAACACTTAGACTCGATGTAAAGGCTGATCCTCTACAAGGTGCTCCCTTGGCACGAGGAATTGTATTAGAGAAAGTTGGTATTGAAAGCAAACAACCAAACAGCGCCATAAGAAAATGTGTCAGAACCCAACTCATCAAGAATGGAAGATCCATCACAGCTTTCTTGCCAGGAGATGGAGCCCTAAACCTGGTAGATGAACATGACGAAGTTTTGGTCGGAGGAATCGGTGGCTCACGAGGAGGAGCTATGGGTGACATCCCCGGAGTTCGATGGACTGTTGTAACGGTCAATGGAGTTTCTCTGAAAGAACTAGTGTATGGTAGAAAACAGAAACCAATGCGGTAAAGGGGATTCATTGAATGGCCAAACAACCAGAAGAAGTCAAGCTTTTTCGAAAATGGAGTTTCCAAAACATCGAAGTACAAGATTTAGGTTTAAAAAAATATGTTTCGCTTTCACCAGTTTTTGTCCCACATAGTATGGGACGACATGAACATCATCGGTTTCGTAAGTCACATGTGAATATTGTTGAAAGATTCATTAATAACTTGATGAGGCCTGGAAAAAGTGCAGGTCAAAAAGCTAGAGCCATAAGCGTGGTTAGAAATGCTTTTGAGATGATTCACCTGCAAAGTGGGAGAAACCCAATCGAAGTTCTTGTACAAGCAGTAGAGAACTCTGCTCCAAGCGAGGACACTACAAGAATCAAGTATGGTGGTACTGCATATCACATGTCCGTCGACATGTCACCTCAGAGAAGAGTAGACATCGCTCTTCGCCTCCTGTCTGAAGGTTCGCGGAAATCAACATTTGGTAATTCTCGTACACTGGAAGAATGTATCGCAGAGGAGCTTTCATTGGCAGCAAACAACGACGTGAAAAGCCACGCGGTCTCAAAATGCAATGAGATGGAAAGGATCGCCCGAGCATCTCGATAGTCTAATGGACATGCAGCTCTATGATATCTTTATCATCTAAAACAAAGGATAAACCAACTTTCTGAGGACTAAATGGAAGTCTCTTCGACCACACTCGGGCATAGGAAAAGCGATCGAAAAAGTCACTGTGAATCTGTCGGGTCAGTTCCCCAACAGTTGACTCCTTCTTCAAGATAAAAGGTGACAAAGATGGCTTTTTTCTCCGGGGCTCCTTCGTATACACCCTAATGATCTCGAGCAAATCAAACAATTCCCTCCCAAGCTCATTCAAACCAAATCCAGTCTTGCTTGATACCCCAATTACCTTCAAGCGACCATTCAGAAATCCTTTCAATTCATCCAGATTTGCCTTGGCACCCTTAATGTCAACCTTGTTCGCAATAACTAGTGTTGGAAGAAACACAACACTTTCAAAAATAGAGTCTTCAATGTCGTCCAGGGTCGCGCTTCCGAAAATCCTCACTATAGCATTAGAGATTCTATAACTTCGGAGAAGCATCTCTGCATCCTTAAGGGTGCAATCAACTAGTTCCCCAATTACTAGGATTTTCAAGCCAAACCCCATGTGTTCTCTTTCAATTTCTACATGTGCGCTAGGTTTTTTCACAAGAATACGAGCGTTCTCAAGCTCATCTAGAAGGAGAGATAGTTGATCGCACGGATTTTTACTTAGATCAACCATCAAGATTAGAGCATCTGCATTGCGAGTTAATGCAAAGGTCTGCTGTGCCCAAGGTTTCCTTTCGGAAAACCTCCTAACTACTGCTGGAGCCTCAATGATTTGGAAGCGAAGATCTTCATAAAAGAACATACCTGGGACTGGCTCAAAGGTGGTGAAGGGATATTCCGAAACTTGAGCTTTGGCATTTGTAACAGATATCAGAAGACTGCTTCTACCAACTTTGGTTTGACCTAAAACGACAATCTGGGCTGCGCCCTCCTTCTCAACAAAGAACTTCGACACTCGAGAACCTACTTTTCTACTCTTTTCTCTCTGCATATCGCGGCGGAGCCGCGACATTTTAGTCTTTACTTGAGCCCGAAGCTTCTCCGTTCCTTTGTG
>JAUWDF010000224.1 GCA_030608925.1 Candidatus Bathyarchaeota archaeon
CAAAATTATTCTTAAGTATGTTTAAGTCTAGTGCCCCAACGCTTCGCGCTTTTTAGTCTATTTGGTTCAGTTACTCTTTCTAGCCTATCTGGTTTCTTTAGTATCTATTTTTGAAACTTTGTGTGTTTGTGTACGTACATTTCCTTATCAGCAATCATGATAAGCTGATCTGCAGATTTTTCATTAGCCGGATCATATTCTGCAAATCCACGGCTTAAACTGATAGAATAAGGTTTTGTTTCCTTGGCGTTAAAAGAATTTATTCTCTCATCTATTCTGTTCCAAATATAAACAGCTTGTTTCATTGCACATTGTGGAAATACAAGGAGGAATTCGTCGCCTCCTAATCGACAGATGATATCTATTTTTCGAAGTACTTCTTTTATGATTGCACTTATCGTCTTCAAAACCTCATCACCTTCTGCATGACCATAGACGTCGTTGATTGTCTTGAGAAAATCGGTATCTACGTAACAAACGCATAGTTTCTGTTTGTTTCTCTGTGCTAATTGAAGCTGCTGTCTAAAAAGAAGCAAACCCGAGCGTCTATTGTAGACATCAGTCAGTACGTCTGTTGTTGCAAGTCTTCTTAATTCCGTTTCGACGCGCTTACGCTCAGTAATATCTCTGGTAATCGCAATATAGCCAATAGGGTTACCAGAAGAATCTCTAAGTACGCTGGCGCTTAACTCGCCGGGGAATTCTGAACCATTTCTCCTAATTAAAGTATACTCCACACTTTTAATCGAACCATGTTTAATCGTTTTTTGCATATTTGCCACTGCTTTATCATGATCACACGGTGCGATGAGTTCAAATGCACTCTTCCCTAACACCTCAGTCTTCGATTCATAATCATGAAGTTCTAGCACCCTTTCATTAACATCAGTAATAACGCCTTTCATGTCTGTCACAGTTATCGCGTCGGTAACATCCTGAAACATCCGACGAAACTTCTCTTCTGACTCTCTTAGCGCCTTTTCTGCCCGTTTGCCTTCACTAACATCAATAAATGAACCAATCATGCAAATTGACTTGCCGCCATCATCTTTGACTGTACTACCTGAAACTTGGGCATCGAAGGTGGACCCGTCTTTTCGCGCGGCAACAAGCTCACCTACCCAGTAACCTTTCTTGCGTAGTATATTAACAACTTGATTGGCTTCATCCTTTGATTTCCAAAGTTCTACAGCAGATTTCCCGATAACCTCTTTTTCATCATTGTATCCCCACATTTTCAAAAATGAACTATTGACGTAAGTCAAATTGCCCTTTAAATCAGTAATTCCAATTGCATTAACAGATGAACTTATCGCATGTTCTTTGATCTCCAAATTCTGTTCAATCTCTGCACGTTCAATGGTACTTCCGATTATCTCAGAAAACAACTGAAAAAGCAGAACAACGCTGTCAGACCATGACCCTCTTGCTTCTACATTATCGAAACCAATAAACCCACCAAGTTTATATTTGATAAATACCGCGAATACCAACAGTGATTTGATATCTTGTTGTTCCAGTATCGACCTCTCAGCCTTTGCTTCTTCCGGCATCTGGGCAACGTCAGTGATCTGAATCGTTTCTTTCTGCTGAAGTTTTTTCATCCACCATGGAAACGTATCAGTTGGGAGATTCTGAAGATTATTAATTTGTGGAGTTACACCATCTGCACACCATTCATGGGTATTAGACATCTTTGATCCTTCATCACGCAAAAGAAATAGATAAGTGCGGCTTGCGCCGGTTGCCCTGCCTAAGTCGTCTAATGCATCATTGATGGCACAATCAATATCTCGAGTACTGATAAGATGTGATGAAATCTTTGGAATAACCGTGATTAGATTCACACAGCGATTGATTACCTCCTTAGACAGAATGTTTTCGGGTACGGATGTTTTCATATCTGCGTTCTTCATGGTCTAATTATGCAAAAAAGTCTCGCTATGTCAATATGCGAAATCTGTCAGGTCACGGGGTCAAATCTTCCCAGGGCTGGATAAGATTGACACAGCATTTAAAATAAATACAATTCTGTTATGAAAGCCGATGTGGAATACTTTGAGTTCATGTGGCCGATGAAGCACTTTTTAATCACCTGCGGAGACATAAAAGCAAAATCCAATATCATTGCAGTCAGTTTTTGTATGCCGGTATCAAAAGAACCCCCGCTCATCGCCTGTGCTATCGGTAGAAAGACATATTCTTGTGAATTAATCGAAAGCACCAAGGAGCTTATTGTCAATGTTCCTACTGCCGAGCTAAAACAAAAGGTTTACTATTGCGGTTACCATTCAGGACGTGAAGTAGACAAGTTCAAGGAAACAGGTCTAACACCACAGCCGGGACGTAAAGTAAAGGCTCCTATCATTGGCGAATGCATAGCACATATGGAGTGCAAGATAGAAGATATATTCAAAACCGGTGACAAGAATCTATTTATAGGCAAAGTCATCGAGGCATATGCAGACGAAGAGTTTGTAAAAGGAAAAAAGAAGGTCGATTATTCAAGCGGAGACTTCCCACGCAAAATATACGGCACGAGATATTCAAAGAAATTCATTCAGTGAAGAAGAAAAAGCCAGAAGAAAAAATTAAAATAAAGGCAAGCTACAAACACCGGGTACCCCATAAATCCACAAAAGTACACAGGGACAAGAAAAAATACACGCGCAAAGGAAAAGCCAGAGACCAACGCGAAAAAGAACTAATAGAAGATGGCGAAAAAAAATGTCAG
>JAUWDF010000025.1 GCA_030608925.1 Candidatus Bathyarchaeota archaeon
GATGGAAATTGCAGTTTCGAAACCATAATAGAAGAATACAAACTGGAGGACCCGGGGCTTCATGAACTTGCCAAAATCGTACATTCCGCTGATACACGTGACACAGGTCTGGCACCTGAGGGAATAGGACTTAGCGCAACAATGACTGGAGCAAGGTTCAACGTTAAGGATGATTTTAAAGCCGTTGGGAAAGCTGCATACGTTTACGATGCGCTCTACAGTTACTGCAAATTTAAGCTTCTTCGTGAGAAATACAAGGACGAATTTGAGAAAATGAGCAGGACAGAGCGAAGGGATTTCTTAATAGGAAAGATGCAAGAGAAAATGACGAGTTAACAATTTCATCTCCACACGCGCAATAAGGTATCATCGGAGCGCGCGCGCACACACTTGATCTATGAAGTAATTCTAATGGGTGTCCCCCATAAAAAGACAAAAATAACACATGCACTAATCTGATGCTAACCTGTATTCAGATGGTGAAATATGCGTAGGGATACCTTTGCGGGGTTACCCTAGCCTGGCAGGGGGCAGGCCTGCTAAGCCTGTGGTCTTTCGGGCCTCGCGGGTTCGAATCCCGCACCCCGCGCCACCCGACAGCTCTTAACCAATCTGGTTTTTGCCGAGTATTTTGTGTTTGCTTGGTTTTTATGAAAAATGATGTATGGTAAAAGGTAGGGGGCCTACATTTTCAGCGCTAGATTTCAGCGCATGCATGTGCATGGATGCAAGCGCGCGCATAGCTAGGAAAGATCAATGTAATACGGACTTGTAACTCCTGACTTAATTTTAAAGGTGCCAAACTTCAGACAACCCGAACGAAAGATAGCATTAGCTAACTTAGAGATTGAACCTAGACAATTGTCATTCTTGGTCATCTTAGAGACCTATTCAGAGGTTGCATTCGCTTCAGTTTTATTGCTTTTGGAAGAAACTCTAAACGATTCTACCCTAGCGGAACAGGTCAACCTGGGGAGGAGTGGGCTTTGCTATTTTTCTTCTATAGTCTGAAGCTGTTCAAGAATTAGAAAAAAAAGCGGGGGCTATTGGAAGCGTCTTCTCTTGTACAAAAGGGCTACAAGCAAGGTCAATGTCATGAAGAGTGGGAGAATGATTCGTGAGGAGAACTCTGGGAATAGGAGGTATGAATCTGCTGGCAGGGTTACATAACATTGGCGTTGCGAGTCTATATATCTAGAAAAACAAGGAGAGACAGCTTTCCAATACCCTCAAATCTGCCTTATGCATGCCTATACATAAGTTATAAAAGGTTTCACAAAGCAAAGTTGCAAGCCAGATGAAATGGCATGAAGCATCTTAAAGTCATCGCTCCTTTGTACATATTGCTCTCCTGGTTTCTTATCGCTGGGTTTGTCCTGTTTACAGAAACAGTAGTGGAAACGCTTTTTCATCCTCTTTTCGCTAACTATCCTATAGAATCACAGTTTCTTGCTAGTACAATAACTCTTATCAACATTTTTGCTGGACTGTTTGTTTTAACATCAGCAATTCCATCTCTTATGCTTAAAGGAAGAAGTATCCTCCTCCAGTTCTTAGTGATTTTGCCATTATTAGTAGCAGTTGAATTACTGAAAACATACAGAGACAGATTAACATTTTTTCAATATATAGATCCCATAGTACGACAGAACCCAATAATCGCAGTGATCCACCTTGTTGCACCATACATTTTCCTGCTTTATCTTCACTTTCAATCTAAGAAACACGGAATTGAAATCCAGAATGCGCACGCCGATTTGCAGTAGCTCAACACTCTCAAAATTGCCTTATCATAGATTCGGTTCCAAAGCTCTCATGATAGTCAAGACGTCATTTTTGGTTAGTGCTTTCGCATAATTCACAGCATGGGCATTTCCATCTAGTATCAAGTCTTTTTGGATGCTCTTGGTTGTCCAACTGCTCTTTCCAGTCATGGTATAATCTACATTCTTTTGTAAATGCTGCTTCTGCGGAGCCATAACACTCAAACTTAAATTTCGAATATTTACTACTAACCCAATCTTTTAGACTTTGATTAATATCATCGTCGGATCTGCCAACATATTTTGGTATGAAATCGCCGCCTACCTCTACGTAGCCAAGTGCATATACCCCAGGAGTTGTAGTTACAGTACTGTCGATTGTCTCTCTGTTAAGTAAGAATGGCCCATTCAATCCACTTTGAGGCATAAGACTATGTTGATTTAATTAGTTTTTAGATTTTTCCTTCTATGATAGTTGACTACCACACTTTGGACAGGTGTTATATTCTTCAAAGCTAATCCCACACAAGAAGCACATATGCAAGCCTTGCTGCATACTTAATGCTCATAATTCTTGTTCATAGAGAGATTCTTAGCTTCTATCAGAATGTAGAAGTACTGTCAATTGACTCCACTTTTCGACAAACTCTAATCCTTTTTGTGTAGTAACATATTTGATTGGACTGTGATGAACCTGTAAAAGCCCTTTCGATTCCAGCATAGGGAGGTACTCTTGGGAGAGTTTCCAAGACATATTCGAGTGATACATCACTCTGGTTTTAAGCTGTGGTTTCCTGCAGAAACTTAGTATTTCCGCCATGATCCCCAAATGGGTTCTCCTTGTCATCGACATTTCTCCAAAGTTTCCTACTGAGAGAAGAAAGGTACAATAAGAGGCTTATGGAAAAGCTCAAAAAACTGATCCAGCGCGTGTGGGAGGTTTTTCCACATAGTGCGGAGTTCGCATCCCAGCGACTCCATTTTTTTGTTGGAACTATAGTAGTTAAATTATACATTTCTGATACTTTAAGTAACATCAACATACACTCGTTGAATGTAACCCGCTATTTTTCAACTGGTTCAAATCCTGCACGCCGCGCCACATCCACAAACTAGAGGATGATTCGCTATTGAATTACATGTATTAGTGATCCATCATCGCGGGTTAACAACTTCTGACTTTTTTTTCAAATAATTTCGTACGCGTGTGTATAAGAATTGAGTAAAAAATATAATAACCCAAGTAGAATGGACCGCGTTCTTCCGCTAGTTATTCATCACTTGCCTTTGATTTTCTTTGTCCACAGTGCTGTTGAGAAAATGGCTGCGATTGCTATGATGTTTACGATCATCCAGGTCAGGTGTGGAGATTTGATTGAAATTGATAAGCCGCCCGTTATTATTGGGTCGAAATCTCCGTGGAGGGTATGCGCTAAGGTCATGGTGACTGTGTAGGGATTGGTTGAGCCAACGTTGTTTGTGTCGAGTTCCCAGTGGTCAAAGAGATAATTGATGTCAGGTATAGCTGTGACTGAGACTGGAGTTCCGTCATCCCACCATCCTGAAGTTGGATTTGCGGAGCCCCCTGAGCTGGTTGTAATCTTGAGATAATATTGTATTTTATAGCTTCCAGTTACGCTTCCGGACATGGTTATGGTTAATGAATCAGTTTGGAGTGTTGACAAACCTGATGTTGATTCCCAGATATATCGTTTGGTTTCTGGGGCAACGACCAAGGGTGACATGAAGGAGAAGCTGTGGGATGAATCTTCGTCCCACCAGAAGGAAATTGGGAGATCGCTGACTCCATAATCCGATCCATCGACAGTCACCACAGTGTTTGTGTAATCTCCTCCTACTCCTGACTGATCAAAGGTTACAAGGTATTGAATTATATAGTTGGCAGTTACAGTTTTCGGTTGATCCATTAACACAGTTGTAGAGGAAGAATTGGGATCTGTTATCTCAGCCATGTCGGTGGTTGTCCAACTAGAGAAACTATAACGAGATGAACCAGGTACGATATCAATAACTGCATCAGTAGAAATTGATGCTAATGCCCCAGCATCATACCAACCTTCTAAGGAAGGAGTAGTAATTGCACTGGGATCAGTTGCCAAGGTTAAGTAGTACTGGGTCTTCCAGTCAGCTACCGCGGTTTTCGGTCCATCCATCACAATAGGATTGCTTTGAACATAATTAGTACCTGACGAGTCACCGTTCCACGAGGTGAACACTCGACGCGTCCCATTACCATGATCCACCATACCAGTGACCAGAGTAGCATAGGCAGTACTACCATCATCAAACCATCCTCCACCACCAGGAGTGTCGTAGGGTGAAACCACTGTCAAGTAATATTGAAGTGTGAAAATAGCTATAGCAGTGTGATTCGTATCCATATAAACAGTGATCGGGTTGACGCCTGTTCCTTGGGAAACAGTGTCAAGCTCCCAGTGGTTAAACCTGTAACGAGTGTTACTTGAAACTGAAACAGTGCTTGGGGCAGTGAGTGAAACGTTTACACCGTGGTTATACCATCCTTCCCCTGGGATTATGGTGATTCCAGGTGGATTAGTGTTCACATCGAGATAATGTTTTACGAGTTGAAGTGAAAAGACCATATCGTTATAGTCTCTGTCTCCACCACCGTATACATTCTCAAAGCCAATCAGATACATATCTGGCGCATCTAAGTTCAAGAATACCTTCGAGTGGTTCTCCCAATCCGGATTCAGGGAATTTTCAGTGAAATATCTATGTCCTTCATGCCCGATATACATCGATAAGCCAAAAGTAGTGTTACAGGAAAAAGTCTTGTTAAGTGGAGGAGAAGTGTAATTTTGGTTACCTTCTGGTCCAGAAAATAACAGATTATAGATGCTAGTGTTTACTGAATAATAGCTCAACTCATTGGTCGCATGATACTCCGCAAACTCAGCGTATAGTGTGATTTCGTAAAAACCAGCAGGGAAAGTTTCAACAGATGTTTCAGAAACGTTCGTGAATCCTAGGGTAGTCAAAACGTCTACGAGAGTAGGTTCAGCCGCATATGTTAAGCTTATTACAAAGGGGACACACAGTCCAACCACTATCAAAACGACTATGACTAGCCTCTTATTTAGGCTAGGTATCATTCTTCTCCTTCTCCTTCAGTAATTATACGTTATGGAACGAGAACTTTTAAGCGTTCTGGAACTAACTTCTATAAACCCATGCTAGTTCCATGCTAATTGCACTATCACCTGGTGTATTTTATGAACTGTACGTTGAACTTTCCAGCAAGAATATTTTTCAGTTGTATATTTGGCTACAGATAGTTTCTTCCAAACGGCATTCATTTTGGAACACTTAAATAATCTCTGTTACCGAAAGAAATAGTATGAAAAGTAAGAAAGGTGGAATAACGCGGCTTTGGTTGACAATGATTCGTGTCTGTGACATGGAAAGAGCGATTAGATTTTATCATGAGACTCTAGAGTTACCAGTTGCGCTTAATGCTGAGATTTTTAATCATGTAGAAGTTGGTCCAGAAGAACCACTGGCGAAAATCGGTCTCCATGCAACTGGCAAGGAAAATAAGAGGAAGAGGAGAACGGGAATCGTCTTCGAGACAGATGACATCTACACACTTCATGAATGTCTGAAAAGGCAAGGTGTTAAATTTACACTCAAGCCAACCAAAATGCCACGGGGTGGCATAGTCGCAGACTTTCTTGACTCAGACAATAATGAACTTAGGTTGTTCAAGACCCAGAACATTACGAAAGAGAATATCGTCATCAATAGCCTTGTCTAATCGCCCGCATGTAATCCTCTGGCGCACTCGAAGATTTATTACTCTTAGAAGTTATTTCCGAAGACACTCCTTATGTTGGAGTGTAATGCATCCCCCATTTTTTCAATTGCATAGCGTCTAAATTTGTTCAACTTCAACTGCCATTTCTCAAATTCCTCTCTTGAATACAGCTTTTCCGGATGCAGGTAGATGTCATCAATCATCCTAATTGCCTTAGGCACTTTGAACCCGGTGGGTGAGTCAATCCAGTCTTCAAGTCCTCCCCTTAGCAATGAATCAAGTATAGCAATAGTATGGCTCACCGAAATCTCTCTGTAGCGTTGTCCTTCACCAATGCCCCCAGTATTCAACAAGAAGAAGTTCATGTCCGGAAGATCCTTTAAGATTTCGTAAAACCTGTTGGCATGTTCAGCACGGTCCCCTGCTGTAAAGGGATCATAGAAAAACTCGCTTGAAATTTCCCCTGCATGTGTTGGGTCACCAGCAGAAGATTCAGTTGCCTGCCCCAGAATCATCAGTGCTACCGCTTGTTCCCGAGATAGTTTTGCTATTGCAGGGATTAGAGACCCTCTTGTTATAAGTATTAAGTTGTCAATTCTATCAACATCTATGTGAGAACTAGCATGCATAAGATCTCTTCGGGCTATAACAGCCCTTCCATTAGACGTTCTTTCCAAGATGGAGAAATCAAGATCCCTGTCTTCTGTTACATGAACATTTTCCATTAAGGTTTCAGGCTTCAATAAACCGTAAAAGATTTCACGTTGTTCCCCCGGATTCACATCCTCCGTTTTTACGAAGAGTCCTCCAGCTTCGAAACCATGAAAGGAACCATCCGGCATTAAGGTTCCACCATCATCCTGAACTAACCAAGATTTCTCTTTTCCTTTTCTTGCGAGGATCTGGCAGGTTAAAGTTGTTTTTCCATTGGCGCTCAATGCAAGTAATAATGTCCTGACATTTTGGTAGTCTCCATGCGCAGATTGTAGATAATCCTCTCTACAACCCGCGTGCAGAAAAATCCCACCTTCTCTCGTCTTCGCAATCCAATCCTGAGCTGCAAAAACTCCCTTCTTGAACTCTCCAATATAGTTACTGTTTCTCACAACTTTGACAACTCGCCCATCATCTAGCATAGCCAATCTTATTGTGATGTCCTTCTGCGGCAATAGCTTTGATTTGTTGTCATCAAAGGCACTGTCAGCAAAAAATATGATTTGATACACCGGTTTCAGAACTTCTCTTTTCAGTGGGAGGAAAAGGTTCTTTCCACCATACGCAACATGAGCAAATTGCTCTGGCACCAACAACCTAACAACTGTTTCACTAGTATAATTACCGACAATTCTATCAATACATATTAGGTTTACTTTGGCAAGAGCTTCTTCACATCGGGTCAGGAGTTGGAGTTCATCTTTCCCAAAAGAAAAATCAACACTATTCTTTGTGAACATAGCTGCTCTTGAGGTTGGCTCACTCTCGACGACGAAGTTTCCAAAAACAGTTTTCTTCACTCCAACCTCCTTTTCCACCAGCAGCCTTAGTTTCGCATCAGAAGGATTCTCAATAAGCCTGTTTTCTACCTCTGCTTGTCGCCTAATTCGTGCAGCAGTTTCTGCAAATTCTCCCAGGTTAAATCCTGACATAGTAACCAATCTCTTATTCCATTCCATGTTTATCAAGTTGTTCTTCAAACTGTGCACGCCACAAACGGATACAAAACCTCTCAAGCTGCACGCGTCCAGATTTGTCAATTAATTTTTTTGGATAAATATGAGAGTCACCAGAATAGTTTCCCTCACCAGAAGTTCTCTTACTTAACCGCTACACATACATAAACAGGAAAACAGCAACAAATTTAAGATTTTGACATCTATACACTGCCTTCATGAAAATTCTCTTCATATGCCTAGGTAATGCCTATAGAAGCCCTGTAGCAGAAGCTTTATTAAAAAAATTTAATCCAAAAATCGAAGCGGATTCAGCGGGAACATATCCTGCAATTCCAATATCTGAAGCTGCAAAAAGATACCTCGCAAAAGAAAACGCCCTGAAATTTCTGAAACATTCA
>JAUWDF010000225.1 GCA_030608925.1 Candidatus Bathyarchaeota archaeon
AGTCATTGGCAGCTTAAATATTATTTTTCTACTCCAACCCTTCCAAACTACGGTATTCATGGACGATATTTATTAAGCGATATGCGCAAATGGTTGGTCAAATGTCCAGGCTGCAACGAATGGCAAGAGCTTGATTGGGAAGTAAATCTTCGAGTTGTTGGACGCCTTGAAGAACCTACAGAAGTCTATCTTGCGTGTCATTCCTGCGGTAAGCTTTTTGATCTAGAGATTATTCAAAAAGGACAATGGGTTCCTGAAAAACCAAGTAGAAGTTCCGAGTCTATTGGATTTCATATGTCGCAAATGATGATGCATCCTGTAGAAGTATTATACAAGCATTGGCTTGATCCGGAACAAACAATCATCGAATTTTATCGAAAACGACTTGGAAAACCATATGAGCTTGCAGGTGGTAGTGTTACCCGAGATGACTTTTTGGTGTCCTGTTTTGATGAACCTTATGTGGAAGAAATTGCACATGATGGAAAAAGCAAATACTTTATGGGGCTTGACCAAGGTAATGAGCTTCAAATTCTTATTGCCAAGCTTGAACCTCTTAGCAGACGACCGAAAATAGTGAAGATCGAACTTATTCCTTTCGAATCAGATGATCCGGATGCTGCGGGATTTAAGCGAGTCCGTAAACTCATGAGGCTTTTTAAAATTCGTAGACTCGTAGCAGACGCTGATCCAAATCGACACTCAGTACGAGCCCTACAAAAAGATTTGCCTGGGCGAGTAATTATGGCCGACTATATCAACATTAAAAAGCGGTTCCGAACGAATAAAGAAAAGGGCAGTATTGTGGATGCTGGTATTAATCGTTCTGAATCTTTTGATGATTTAATGGAATCTATTCGAGATGGGTTTTGGGCATTTCCTGGTATGCCTCCAGTATTATCTCCGATGGTAGAAACATTGATCAGCCATGTGACTTCATTGAAACGAGATATTGTAGAACAGCGTGTATTGGGTGGTGTACAAAAGAAGGTTGTTTGGCGTAAACTGCGTCCTGATAACTTGGCGCACTCAATGCTTTATTTGAAATTAGCTATAGAAATAGATACCGGAACACACCATAAAATCGTAGTAATTGGTGCTCCTCAGCCAGAAGAAGAAATTACTGATGAGGAAAACTTGACATACTGGCCGAAACCTGATATAATTGCTGGAATTGTTCCACGTTTGGCGGAAGTTCCACAAGAACAAGCGCAGCTTTATTTCCAATTAAAAGCACAAGAAAAGCTTGATCTTGAAAAGCTTCCAATGCCGTTAAAGTACAAACTTGAAGTTCTTGCAAATCAATTTTCCGAAAAAGATGTTGAGTGGGTTTTAGAACAAATTGCATCCTTTGGAAATGCACCAATTCCTCTACATCGAAGGGAAAAGAAACAAACACAAGTTCTAGATGAAGAGAAATTTCGATCTCGTAGAGGCTTGACACGAATATAAAAACGTGGTATAATGAGTAATCTATTTGATTGGTTCGCCAGAAAACCAATCTTTCATATCATTGATATCTACGCTTCGGGCGGATAAGCTGACTGGCGGGTAGGAGACTTAGACTTTCTCCACTGGCAAACACGTTAGAGACCCTTCGTGGGCGTTCCCTTATGGTGGGTGATAGACGAGACCAGCACCGGAAGTCCAAACTTGGATTTTCCTAAGGCAGTTACGCTCGGAGTAGACTTTTTACTTCCTTCCAAAGGGAGTAGTGCGCTTATCAGAAAAAACAACAGCTTATGGATTATAGTTTATGTTTTTCTAAACTCAGGTACATAAGAGCATAGGAGTTCTTAATGGAGAATACAATAATTGTCGCTTACGTAATATCTGTAATTGCTTGCTTGTTTGCTTTGTACAATTATAGATCAGTACTTAAATTTAAGAAATCTTTTCCTGAAATATTGGGCGAGAACATAAAAATGCTTACGCCAGGGAATCGTTATATTATTACGTTTCCTTCTTCAATGACAGATCAAGAGTTTGATGATGCGTTTAATGCATTGAATGATCACCTTGATCTAAAAAATAGTAATACCTATGTGGTAGTTATGCATGGTGATATTAAAATAGTTGAGTTTTCATAATTGCTTTTCTTTGAGGAAAGTGATTGTAGTATTTTAGTACGCCCTATAAGTTCATAAGGTAGAACGTATCTTTGGTAAAGATAAGGTTATGGGTTCGATTCCCATATAGGGCTCTGGGAGATATATGCCTACTTACGAATATACATGTGACAGTTGTGGCACATTTGAAATGAATAAGAATATGGACTCTCCTAATCCTGCTAAATGTCCCCATTGTGGGTTGACTGGATTGAGGAGAATCTTCTCTGCTCCATCCTTTTCTGTCCGTGGGGAACATCTCCGGGTCGATAGACCCAAAGACACCCCTCCGGCTGGAACAACGATTCAGCCGAGAAGTTCTTGACAAGATTTTAAGTTTGTGGTATAATTATATAATAATGGGCAATAAATTGGAACGATTCGTTGTCCAAGCGAAAGCTAAATTACTTTAACAATTGAACGTCTTCGGGGTGTGGTCAAGTGGTAAGGTACATGATTTGGATTCATGGGACGGGGGTTCGATTCCCTCCACCCCGACTTGAGAGAAGGAATATAATAACAGGGAATAGTCCAATTTGGTAGGGTGCGGCATTCGGATTGCCGAGTTCCGGGTTCAAATCCCGGTTCCCT
>JAUWDF010000044.1 GCA_030608925.1 Candidatus Bathyarchaeota archaeon
GATGCTTTGAGGAAAACTGAAAGGAACTTTACCGGAGGTGATTTAATGGTAGAAGAACGTGAATGGACAGGAATAAACCTTGGCGGACCCCTTAGAATGATTGGAATGGCCATACTAGTCTTGATCGTGATCATCCTAGTAGTATTCGGCATGTTCATGGTCAGGCAAGTAGCTGTTGGCCACGCAGTTATCCTAGTTGATCCATTATCAGGAACCACAAGCGAACCAATACTTGGACCAACCTTCGTAATCAAAGCCCCATGGGTTAGAGACGTTGACATTTACCACGCCACCGACTCTTTCTCAGACATAGTTCCAAGCTTCTCTTCGGATCAACTGGAAATGCAAATCGAAGTCCTAGCAAGATGGTCCTTGGATCCCAGTAAACTCCGAGAGTTATACAACAGCTTCCCAAACTTAAACTACAAGGCGAAGGCAATCGAGTCAATTATGGAAGAAACAATTCGCTTGGTCACCAAGAACTACACTGTATTAGAAACAATCGAGTTCAGAGACATTGTAACCTCCGATATCGAGACAGCTGTTAGACAGGAAATGGCCGCTGAAACATCCCTAGCTGGAGCCTTGATGAATTTCGAGTTGGACTTGAAAAACATTGGCTACCCTGCAAAATACACCGCATCCATAGAAGACAAACTTGTGGCTCAACAACAGAAAATCTCCGCAGAATTTGAGAAAGAAAGAGTGCTAATACTGGCAAATGCATCAGCCCAATCTCTCATAATCGAGGCTACAGGTGAAGCCCAAGCCCTAGTCATCGAAGCTAATGGTACAAGACAGGCGATTGAAACAATCCTAATGTCTGTCGGTCAAGCCGGTAACGAAACTAGGATTGCAGAGTTATACTTGTGGATTCAAACACTCCAGAGAATTGCGCCTGACGTGGATATCATGATTGTTGGAGCAGACAACATACCTATACTAATCCCTGCAAACATGTCAAATCCGTAGGTGCTTCGATGAGGTTTCCACACGGAAAACACAGGAGGACTAAAGCAGGCCTACACAACCCATAACCCTTTTTCTATACCCAAACTCCAGAATATTCTCTGAGTCGCGCGCGCAGAGTAAAAGATGGAGTTGGTTTAGGATTCCGGAATTTTCCACATTATGGCGCGAAATTATGAGTTCATATATGCATAGTTCGTCTAATTTTGACCTGTTGATGCCGCGTTTGAAGTGAGTTGAATCTTTTAGATTCTCAAACTGTGTTGGTTTCCAAAGGAATCTATACGTTTGCCAAGAGTCTTCCTCAATAGTGTGACGCTTTCTTCTAACCCTGAAGAAGAATGAACTTCGACTACTAATGGACCCTTGTATTCTGTTTTTCCTAGGCTTTCTAGGACTGCTGAGAAATTTATCTTTCCTTTCCCGAGAGATAGATGCGCATCTTGTTCGCCGTTATTATCGTGTAGGTGAACGTTAACTGTGTGTTCTGCTAACGTATCCAAGAAGGTTTCAATTCTTGCTAGAGTGTTCGCGTGACCAACGTCGAGCGTAATTTTGCTCCCAGTTTTTTCGATAAGAAACATCAACTGTTCAGGATTTCCCGCGAGAATTTGATCGTCTGATTTATGGTCGTTTTCTATGGTGAAGATGATCCCATGATTCTTAGAGGCGTTTGCTAGATTTCGTAAACAACGTATAACGTTTTTCAATGACTGAGTAACCATCTCTTCTGGGTAATCCCTCGACAATCGACCAACATGAGACACAACTAGTTTGGCACCAATATCGGTGGCAAATTCTATACTCTTAAGGATCGTCTTTTCAGAGGCTTTTCTAAGGGCTGAATTCATGCTGGCTAGGTTGATATCTATGTAGGGAGCGTGCACGGAATACTTGAAATTAAAGGATTCAACAATATCTCTTATTGCCTTTTTATGTTTAGTTTTGGAGAGCGCGGAAAGCAGATGCGGTTCATCCATCTTGATTTCTACAAGTCCAACTTTTAATCGTGTGGCAAAATCTAGAAAACCAGTAAGAGACATGTTGAGACCGGTGGAACTTGCTACTCCCAGCATCATGATTTATCGCCTGAATGACCGAAGAAATGCCATATTCTTGTTATCACCACAAAGTTTGTTAAAACCGCTAACACCACAAGGCATGCAAGAACTTGATTAAGGATTCCTCCGAGCATCACGATGAAAAGACGTACATCCCTGCTGGCGGCGT
This sequence comes from Candidatus Bathyarchaeota archaeon, assembly GCA_030608925.1. Lineage (GTDB taxonomy): Archaea > Thermoproteota > Bathyarchaeia > Bathyarchaeales > SOJC01 > JAUWDF01. The sequence goes on from JAUWDF010000044.1 coordinate 2,200, forward strand.
ATCCAGATATACCTGACATGAAAACAACACCCAAGTCACTTCCTGCTCGTGCTCTGGTGTAGCTAACCATGAATGAACCTGCCAAAGCAGCAAATCCAACAAGTATGCTTGTAAGAATCCCCTGCTTTAAGAAAACATGATAAGTCATTCCTATCAGAATAGCGGCATCAGCGTATCGATCTAGCACAGAATCTAAAAAACCGCCGAAAGACGATGTTTGTCCGGATAGATCAGCAAGGTCGCCATCAACGCCATCTATGATAGAACTGATCTGAGCTAATAATCCTCCAATCAATACGTGATTTAGGAAAAACAACCCAGATGCCAACCCTACGAGAAAACTTAGAATAGTTATCTGATTCGGCGTCACTCTTGTCTGATCTGCTAAAAAACGTGCAGTGGGGCGGGAGAACTTTCTATTGATAAGTTGAGAGATTGCGCCATCCCATTCTCGCGGCATTTAATACACTTCTCTCAAGCGCGCACACTTCTGACCAGGTTTTTCATGCAATCACTAATTGTAACAGGAGATGTTGGCTTTGCAGTTCGCTCCATCACTTTTTTTACAAGTAACTAACACTTGTGCATGATGAAAGAATGGATAGTTGTAAAAAATTGGTGAGGTGAGGGGGTTTACTGTTTCTGCGTTTTTATTTTTTGAGGTTGATCTCCATCGTTGAGACATTTCTTGGGTTGCCGCCTTCTCTTGGTGTGATTTGCTCGGTGCCGATGGACAGAGCGTGTACTTTTGCTTCTTTGAAGAATCGGTTGCGGATGATTTCAGCGACGTCGACAGCTGTGCTTATGGCGCGACCTCGCGCTTTTAGGATGACATTGTTTGTGTCAGCGAAGTTAAAGGCTGTTATAACTGCCATGACATAGGTCATTGGAGGTTTATTCCCGACGTACACTACGTTTTGCGGTTTGGCTTCTCTCGGAGGTGCTTCTTTCTTTTCAACTTCTTTCTTTTGCGGCTCTTCGGCTTCTTTAGCAGATGCCTCTTCGTTTTCAGTTTTCTCTTTATCTGTCATTTTGTTACACTCGCTTTGGTATGCCATGTTGAATAGAAGCATGTGCCTTAAAGGTTATGGCGTATGCATCAGCTCTCTTGCGCGAGTGTGTAAATGAGTGCTTGACCACGTTTTCCAACAACTTGTACTGCCCCCATGTGGCGAAGGCAATACGCCATTTTCCGAGCTTTGTTTAGGCTTAAATTCAACGCTTTGGCAAGGTCTCTGCTCGTGAACATCTTCGACAAAGTCGCTGGTAGTAAGGCATGAAAATTAGATGGGTTTGAAAAGGTGACTCGAGACACAACATTCAGTAAACGCTGATCGTGAATACTCCACCCCTTACGCCGCCAACTTCCTTGTCCGTCGTTTATGAGTATCTGTTCAGAGTGTATTAGGAGAATTTCCAATGAGAAATTGGGGTTTTTCATCATTGTGGGTATGTACACCAGTTCGGAGAACAAGTTCTCAACGCGACCTTTTTTAGGTGATTTGCGACGTGAAAGTATTGTCTTACCCTCGACGTCAACTCGAATGATCCACTTTTTCTGTGCGATAGGATGCACCAACCGTATAGGGTTGTGTCTAACTAAATTTCCGAGTTTAGTTTTGATGGCGGAAAAATTGCGAGTTTGAATCTCAATTAGCATGTTGCCGCGTACAATATCAATGATATATTCTCCAATCTCTGTTTCTAATTTGTCATCGGAACAAGCATACCAGCGCTTGATTGCGTCATGCAGTGATTTCTCGCCCACGGTTTAGCTGAACCTCCTCAAAGTCACAAGCATGCACATTTGTTATGCGCACGCGCGCATGAGTCAACCGATTATTTCTACTAGACTTCCCAGCGCTTGACCCGGCACACCCTTTCTGAAACGAGCCCTAACGAGGCCGTTCTTTCCATGCAACGCCACGATTTTTCCTCGAGCCTTATGTTTTCCGATGGGCCAAGCGACCTTTCGACCTATGAGTCGCGCCGCCCCGCTAACTGGGTCAATGCCAGGAAAACGGAGGATGTATTCTTTCGGGTTCTGGGTTTTCGGTCCCCTCCGATAACTTACGATGACGCCTTCAAAAGTTTTAGACACAGAATTCACTTCGCATTTAGGTGATAGGTTATACTTAGGTGAAGGAAACTCGTATATACCTTTTCAAAGTTGTGTTATAAGCCCTTTAAAAGCTGGCTACTCAATTTGGTAGTATAACTTATTTCTCCATCGCGCGCGCGCGCAATACAAGAATATTTGTATTCATTTGAAGCGCCAAGAATTTGGACTACACTGTAACATATTTTAGATTTTAGTGCTTAACTTTTCACAGCTTAGGAATATCCGTTATTCGAGGTAGTCCTGTTCTTGCTCCCATTTTTACTATGCATCTGGAAGCCACAAAATTAGCAAGCCGACCACATTCAAAGAGGCCCTTGTTACTAAGTAAACCATAAAGGAAACCAGAGTTCCAGGCGTCACCAGCACCTGTTGTGTCCATCGCACGGACTGTGAGGGATTTTATTACGTGTTTTTCTTCCCCATTGGTTATGAAGCATCCCATAGTTCCCCGTTTTACTGCAACAATTTCAACTCCTTGAGTCAGCAATTCTTGGGAACCATCCTCAAATCCAAGACCAGTTAGAAGTTTAAGCTCAGCTTCATTGGGTAACAAGATGCTTACATGTTTCAGAAGTGGTTTCAACTGCTTTAGTCCCCTTTTTGCATAAAGCATGCCTGGGTCCAAGCTAATTTTCACGTGTCGAGGAAGCTGTTGAACAAGTTTTTTCTGACTCTCGAAGGGTGAATTTCCAACGAAAGAAGTAAAATGAAGCAGTCTGAGAGATTCGAAATCTTCTAATATAATTTCTTCAAATCTTATTGTATCATTAACGCCAGGTGCGACATAGAGTGCTCTTTCACCAATTGTGTCTACAAAACCCATGACAACACCTGTGCTTCCATTCGGTTCTACTGCTATCCCGTTTGTGTTAACATTTTCTCTTTTGAAGTCTTTCAGTAGGAACTGGCCTTCTCTGTCATTCGCAACTTTTCCAATGAATCCTGTTTGGATACCTAAACGAGCTAAGCCTACGATTGTATTCGCAGCAGAACCTCCTGGAAACTGTGAAGATGCTGTGACGAAACTTTCTTCGTCCTCTTGTGCAATTCTGTTTACCTTAAATAATTTGTCTACATTCAGGGCGCCAAACCCTACGACATCTAACTTACTCATTGAGAAAATCCTTCAAGTAGATTTTGTGCTTACCCAAATTCCCTCCATAGTTACCAGCGGAGATTGATTCGACTCCTTCTACATTTCTTGCTGCATCAATGCCTGCTTTCATTGCTTTTCTCACCACTTCAAGCGAAGTACCGTTAATGACAATTTCAGGGATAAAGTTGATATTTCTAGGAACTCTGGAAGTATTCCCAAGATTCTCTCTCAGAGATGGGCAATAGGGATGATTGGTTGATGGTCCTATTAGGGGGAATTTTGTATCTGGTTTCGAGCCTGCAGCGCAGATGCCGAAGGGTGTGATTACTCCCTCGACTTTGTGGATGGCTGTAAGGGCTTTCCTTCCACCGATCATGACGGCTTCTTTTGTCTGGCATAGGTACCAGAAATTGGCACCCATTATGCCTTTAGCGTAGCCTATTTTTCGTTCAATGAGAAAATCGGGGACCATTATAGGAATGGAGATCATGTTTCGACCATAATGCTTGATTTCGCGTTCATACCCGTCTCCACAATGGCCTACTCTTTCCATCATGTCTAATTTGCCAAGCGGATGCTTTAGTACATCGAAGATGGCTGTAAAAGGTTTGACTAATATATCTTGTCTTATTCTGTAGGATAACTCTGTTTCAAGCCTCTTTAGTGTTTTAAGCGGTTTTTTTTCATCGATTACTCCCCATAATTGTATGATTGCACCATTGCGACCGTCAGGCGTGTCTTTTGAATTAGTGTATCTCTCGATACCACCTTCTACTCTACCGATTACTGTTGAAGGTGTTGATGTTGAATCTTCAGCAGCAGCGCGAAGGATCTCATCATCTTCAGCTGTTACCATTAGTCTTGTATAAAGTCCGTCGAAAGCTTCAGCATATGTTTTTTCGATTTGGGCTTTCATGTTTCACATTTCCGTGTGAT
>JAUWDF010000063.1 GCA_030608925.1 Candidatus Bathyarchaeota archaeon
CAAATCCTTCTTTAGGTGCTTTTCAAAAAAGCCATCATATGTGAAGCTCTCGGTACACATTAATCCAACCGCGAATTGAAGTGGATTTGTATACTTCTTTAGGGGAAACATCTGAATTCTTCGTAGTGTATGAATCTGGCATGGGGTCCCCACGAAAGCCAAGCTTTTTTTCTTGAGTTTTATTGCTTCTTGTAGAGCTAATAGATTTGGAGAGTAAGAGTATCTAGTTCCAGCATTCTCCAGAACCTGTTTTGGGTTGGTTGCCAACATAGGCTGCGGACAGAGAGGTTTTTCTGATGAGAGTCCTGAAAGGGCTACACCCTCAATGATCTTGCTTTTCAGAGCATGTGTGAAGAGAGCAGTTACCACACCTCCATCCTGACACTTTTTAACAATATCTCTGTCACTTGCTTGAGCGATGACCATCCGACGGTAGATTCCAAATTCCTCATTTTCCTTTCTCTTGCGCCCAAACAAGTATTCTTCAGCTTCAGGCATTGACCAATTGTATTTTGGGCAGATCTGTGGGCAAATGCCACAAATCTCACACTTCTTTGTTAGTTTGGGTGTTCCATCATATGTCAAGCATTTGAAGGGACATACTAACACACAACCAGCGCAACCTACGCATTTATTGGTTGAAACTACTTCTTTTTCTAGGGATTCTTCAAAGCTCAATTTTTTCTTCTGCATGGATATCATCTTGAACATGATGTGTCTTTAAGGATGAAGGTGATGGTTGTTCAAGGTTGTCTGCAAAGTTTTTAAGGATACCACTGAGATGTTTTTCGTCACCCACAGAGGATTCAATTCTCTGCAAACGTTTGGGGTCCATCCCAATAGCTTGAAGCCACCCTTTTACCTGTCTGACACGTTTCTCGGCGATAGAACCACCTAAAACATAATGACAATCTTTACAGACGCAGCTCACAACTAGGACTCCTTCAGCGCCTAGCTTAAAAGCCTGTAAAATATGAAGAGGATCAACTCTTCCTGCACATCGTACAGGAATAATCTGCATATTTTTCGGATAAACAAAATCACTAGTTTGCCTATTGGAAGACCAGTTACACATAAAAGTTACAGTTCGTGAGGAGGACTCCCTTTTGCACGACAAAGCAGCCTCGCTTAGCTGAGACGAGATCTCTTGATCTGAGAACTCATGTAGCGTAATGGCTTTTGCAGGGCATTCCACTACACAAGTACCACAGCCCTTGCAAATGAAGGAGTCTACTTTAGCCACTGATTTCTCTACCTTTATAGCTCCAAACTCGCAAGCCTTTTCACAGTTTGTGCAAGCAATACACTTATCGCTATCAACAATTATGTCATCTCCTTCGCACAATCCCTCAGGCTCCAAGCATTCAGTGCATCCACCACAAAAAAGACATCTACGAGCCTCAAGTAATCCAGAGTCCGCTGTTAGACCCAAATCAACTTCCTTGAAACAGCCCAGCCTTTCTTTAGGTGTAAGACGACGCAAAGGCTGTCTTACCTTTTCCAAAAGAGTGCTTTTGTCCGAAACCCAAGTTACATGTTGGATCTTCTTCTTTCTTCCAGCTTTAAGGTCTACTCCTCTCAAGTAACGGTCAATAGACACTGCTACCCTTTTGCCTGCAGCAATTGCTTCAATCACTGAAGCAGGTCCTGATACGTTGTCTCCCCCTGCAAAGACTCCGGGTAGACTAGTCTGAAGGGTAACATCGTCCACAATAATTCTGTTCTGTCTACTCACTGCCAGCTCCTTGGGCAGAGAGTCCACTTCTGGCATTTCTCCGATCGCCAGAAGCACGGAATCAGCTGGAATTATGAACTCTGAACCTTCCACTGGCACGGGTCGTCTACGACCACTCTCATCAGGCACCCCAAGAATGTTTCTAACACATTCTAATGCGACGACCTTGCCTTCTTGCCCAAGAATCTTTCTGGGAGTGGCGAGAAAGTTGAATTTGACTCCCTCTAACTTAGCATCTTCAACCTCATGCTTATGAGCTGGCATCTCCTTCTCTGATCTTCGATAAACTACAGTCACTTCTTTAGGTCCAACCCGTTTAGCAGTTCGAGCAGTGTCGATAGCTACATTTCCTCCTCCTATGACTGCAGCTCTGTTTCCAAGGTCTATGTGATTCCCCAAACTTACATCGCCCAGAAAGTTAAGAGCATTTAAGACTCCCTTCAGATCTTTTCCTTCTAATTCAAGCTGCAATCCATGATGAGCACCCGTGGCTATGAAAACTGACTTGAATCCTCGCTTCTTGATATCATCCAATGATATGTCCTTGCCGAATGAAACTCCAGTTCGGATTTCCACGCCAACTGCCTTAATGTTTGTAATCTCGTAGTCCAAAACTTTCTCTGGTAGTCGATATTCCGGAATGCAGTATCTTAGGCTGCCTCCAAGTTTTGCTGATCTTTCAAAAACTGTTACTGAATATCCTAGCTTGACTAGATCAAAGGCAGCTGTTAGCCCAGCTGGTCCTGCACCAATCACAGCTATTTTTTCGCTATGGGTTTTAGGGGATGGATTCGGTTTTTCTTGTGTCCCAGCAGTAACTTCATAATCAGCCACCAATCGTTTGAGGGAACGAATTCTGACTGGTTCATCAATATCCGCTCGGGTACACGCATCTTCACAGGGACTAAAGCACACTCTCCCGCAAACAGAAGGAAACGGGATGGATCTCCTAACGATTTCTAGGGCTTCCTTGAATTTCCCCATGGCGATGAGCGCAATATAAGCCTGTACGTTTATTCCAGCGGGGCAAGCTTCTCTACAAGGAGGATATTTCTTTTCAAGAGTTTCGGTGTCATAAGTCGTATTAATATCCTCCTTTGATACGAGTCCTTAATATTGAGAGGATGCTAAAGGAAGGAAACCGCCATATTAAATTTGTGCAAAAAGCATTTGGAAGCACGCTGATTTATTCTCTACAGGAATTTTTATATTGCTGGTGTGTCTTCCACTGTTTTTCCTCTAGGAGTGACTTTCATTTGATAATAGTTCAGCAAAAACCGCTGAATGAGATTTTTGAAATGACAAAGAACTTGAAGAGTCTTCTCATAGTTGGCTGTGATGGCTGCGCTTCCATAATTCAAGTAGGGGGTGAAAGGCAAGCACAAGTCCTGAAGACCTTACTGGAGATGGAGAAGAAAGTAAAAGGCGAGGAAACTCCCGTTATAAAAGCTATATCTATCCTGCGTCAATGTGATCGACAAGTTGCTGCTACTGCTCTGAACCCGCTAAGAGAGGATTATGAAGCGATTTTATCTTTAGGGTGTGGAGTTGGAGTGCAAACAATTTCAGAAGTTTGTAAACCTACTTTGATAATACCTGCCAACGACACAAAATTCCTAGGAATGCATGACACTAGGAAAGGCAAATTTCAGGAATTGTGCAGCGCATGCGGAGAGTGTATACTTTTTGAAACAGGAGGAATATGCCCCATAACAAGATGTGCTAAGAGTTTGCTCAATGGTCCTTGTGGGGGCCAGTCAAAGGGTAAATGCGAAGTAGGCGGGGGAAAAAATGATTGCGCATGGATTCTGATATTTAATAGCCTCAAAGACAGAAACCGTTTGGACTTATTTACAAAATTTAGACCTCCAAAGGACTATCGTCTGTCAGGACACCCGCGGGAAATCGGGGGCGAAGATGAAGACCAGGAGGTCTCAAGCTGACAAAAGAAGCTTATGGCGAATTAATGAAGCAAATAAATGCGGGAAAATTCGTTTTCACAGGTGAACTAGAACCAGTTAAAACAATGAACCTCGAAGAAGTTATCGAGGGTGCAAAAATCCTTAAAGACCATGTAGTAGCTATTAACATCACAGACAATCCCACTGCTTTTGGCTACATGAATGCTCTTGTACCGTCCTACATGATCCAAAAAGAGGTTGGAGTGGAAGCAGTCTATCAAGTCACAACAAGAGATCGGAACAGGTTGGCTCTACTGTCAGACTTGCTGGCTGCTGGGGCTCTTGGAATAAAGAATGTACTTGCATTAACAGGCGATCATACCACCGTGGGAGACACTCCTCAAGCCAAACCAGTTTTCGACCTAGACTCAGCCACTTTAGTGTATATGCTTAGGAAAATGATTGACGAAGGTTTAGACCTAAACAATAACGAAATAAAAAACCCCCCCAAATTCAACATCGGCATCGCAGCTGCTCCAAACGCTGACCCTTTAGAAGCAGAGATCCTGAAAATTGAAAGAAAAGTCAAACTTGGAGTGGATTTCATCCAAACACAATGCGTTTACAGCGTTGAACAAGTTAAGAATTTTTTGGAAGCAACTTCCTATCTAAAAACACCAATACTCATTGGAATTGCACCCTTTAAGTCAATTTCTATGATGAAGTGGATGGTTCAGTATGTTCCCGGTATAAAAGTTCCAAGTGAAATCCAAGAGACTCTCTTTAAGGCGAAGAAGAAAGGAGGAAAGGAAGCTGTGTATGAGGCAAACATTGAGATTTTTTCAGAGCTCCTGCGGGGAATCAGGAAAACAACCAATGCAACAGGTATACATATGATGGCAATTGGATTTGAATGGATTGTACCTAAAATAATTGAGCGAGCAGGAATCATTTGAACGGAACTTTTCAGAAGATTTAGTCTTCCACAACTAAAACAGACAGAGCATATTGGCTGATTTAGGTGGCATTTCAGGAAAAACTGGATCTTTCTAATTGGTTGGCAAGTAAATTATATTAACAAATGAATGTCTCTGAATAGACGGTGGTATCCTTGCTCAAAGTTAAGATTGGTGTTCTAAAATGTGGTAATATAGGATCAGCTCCATTACTGGAACTACTTCTTGATGAGTTGGCTGATCGCCAAGATCTAGATGTGCGAACGATGTCGACAGGTTCTAAGATGAACATCGAGGCGGTTGAAGACGTAATAGGTACATTCTTAGATTTTGCTCCAGATCTTGTGCTTTTCATTTCTCCAAATACATCTGCCCCTGGTCCAGCCAAGGCTCGAGACTTTTTCTCAAAGAGAAAGACACCGACAGTTGTCTTCACTGATGGACCTGGAAAGCGGGTGAAAGACGAAATAAAAGAACAAGGTCTAGGCTACTTGATAATTATGGGCGATCCACTTATTGGAGCACGAAAAGAGTTTCTTGATTCATTGGAAATGGCAGTTTTTAACGCAAATGTAATCAAAGTCTTAGCATGCACAGGTGTCTTTCGACTGGTGTTCCAAGAAATTGACAAAGTAATTTATGCAATTAAAAGGGAAAGAAAGCCATCTCTGCCAAGATTGGTGGTTGATACCCATAACATACGGGACTCGATGGACTTTAAAAATCCATACGCTAGAGCTAAAGCTATGGCAGCCTACGAATTATTAAAGAAAGTCGCAGAAATTAATGTTCAAACATGCTTCATTGAGAAGGAAAAGCAAAAGTACATACTGCTCGCTGCTTGTGCGCACGAAATTGCTCAAGCAGGTGCAAGATTAGCTGAGGAAGCGAGGGAAATCGAGAAATTCAA
>JAUWDF010000195.1 GCA_030608925.1 Candidatus Bathyarchaeota archaeon
GTTGGCAATTAAAGCAGTCTTGTTCGATTTAGGAGGCACGCTGATTCAATTTGATGTAGAAGGACCTGAAGAAGTATTCCACAGAATACTGACTTCAATAGGAATCTCTAGATCCCTGGATGAAATAAAGTCAGCTCACTCATTAACCGAGATAAAGGCTAGTAAGAGTGGTCTCATTGAATTATTCGGCCAGATAGAACCCGAAGACTACTGGAGTAAGTGGGATTCCCTCGTTTTAGAACATCTCAACATCACAGATTATGCAAACCTTGCCAGAGTTGTTCATTCCAAATGGTTTGATTTCTTGAATTTCTCAACTTTCCCAGAAGTAGAGGAGGCTCTATCGAAACTAAGGGAGAAGGGAATGAAATTAGGGCTTATATCGAATGGTTATGAAGAAGAGATTGATCTCGTTCTCAAGAGAGCAGATCTTTCAAGAGAGTTTTTTGATGTCTTAGCTGGCGTAGACACGTGGAAGAGAGCAAAACCAAATCCAGAAATCTTCAAGAATTCTCTTAGAGAGCTGAGAGTGATCCCCAAAGAAGCATTGTACATTGGAGACAACCTGGATATTGACATAAGACCAGCACAGAAAATTGGCATCAAAGCAATTATGATTAAGAGAAGAAGAGACGAAGTTGATAAACGCCAAGAAAGCTGGACCATCAGCAATCTCAAAGAAGTTTCTAAATTCCTCGAATAAGGTGCTCCAACTCGCGCGCGATCGGATCCACTTTGACATTCATTCCAACTGGAATCATATTCTTCTAATCATCGTTCGTACATGGTTGGAAGATCAAACTCTCCAGAGGGAGCTGAATGGATATCTCGAATATTCACAGATAGTGAGACACAGACTCCTTCCTAGGATATGGTAAAACACTCAGTCCATAGGCGCGTACACCAGATAAGAGTAAAAATATTGGAGTTGAGAAATGGTGTCTGAGCATGCACGAGCATAAGTCATAAAACTGGAGAAGCTCCTTTCTTTAACCGAGTTGACTTTGCCTATGAGAGATGATAAGTTGAAAAATAGTTTTCCTAAAAACATTACTAGTTTGCCAGAGGCTGACATTGGATTCAAGGGCGTCAAGGGTTGGATAGCTCAAGGCGACAATCACCAAACAGTGTTCTTCAAAATAGAGCAGTCAGCAGAAGTCCCAGAGCACTATCACAAAGACCAGTGGGGGATTGTAGTAGAAGGAGAGATGGAGCTAACCATCGAAGGAAAAACCAACATCTATAGAAAGGGTGATGAATACTTCATTCCATCGCAAGTAAACCATTCGGCAAGGTTCCTAACAGAATGCAGAATAATTGACTTCTTCAGCGAAAAAGCAAGATTCAAACCCAAATTAGTCTAATGAAAAGCAGATTTCTCTAAACTAGAAAAGGAGAATTTCTTCCACAAGTCATAAAGCTCAAAAATATACTATATTTGGGAGATGAACATAGTAGCGCTCAAGGATATTGACTACAAGATTCTTTATGAGTTGATGAAGAACTCCAAGGTAAGCGATAGACAGTTAGCGAAGAAGATCGGAGTTTCTCAACCCACTATTATTCGAAGAAGATCAAGGTTAGAAAAGGAAGTGATAAACGGATATACAGCCATCCCAAAATGGGATACGCGCGCGCGCATTCCAGTGAAATAAACGCGCACAGAATCCTATTTCATTATCTTCCAAACACATCACTTAGTACGCATTGCTTCGATTAGGGGGAACTGTAGTTCGATGAAAATTCAGATACTCTCGGACCTTCACTTGGAATTTTCCCATTATCAAATAGTAACAGTAGAAGACTCTGACATTATTGTAATAGCTGGTGATTTCACAATAGCAAGGAAATTAAGGCAATTGAAAGCCTACTCACAATCAGTTAGAAAACCGGTTTTTTTCGTGGCTGGAAATCACGATTATTACGGTGGATACTTCAGCGTAGTGAATAAATATCTAGATAATATAGGATTAAAGATAGATAATTTCCATTTTCTTAGTAACAGCTCCTTCGTTTATGAAAATGTGAAACTTGTAGGCTGCACCTTATGGTCAAATTTTGATCTTGCACCTAAACCCGAAGTTTATGCTCGAACTGTGGGTTCGAAGATTAACGATTTCTGGGAAATCTCCAAGCTCTCGGGGGAGAGGATTAGTAGGTTTACCCCCAGCGATTGTAGGAAACTCAATGAGGAAAGTAGAGAATTTCTGAAGAGGGAGCTATCAACTGATTCGGAGACCAGAAGCATTGTGATAACTCACTTCATGCCCAGTCCTAAATCGATTCATCCCAGATTCGAACATGACATCTTGAACCCCTTCTTCTGCTGCAACTGTGAGAGCCTTATGGGACCTAACGTGCCCTTATGGATTCATGGACATACACATGACTCAATGGACTACTTCCATAAGGGAACTCATGTCATTGCCAATCCAAGAGGATATTATGAGGAGAACAAGAGGTTCAATGGCAGGCTGACAATAGACCTATAAAGTGGGTACCCTTCGATTCACTGGATGGCTACTTTATCGGGTTTAGATTCTTTCTGATGCGACTTCTTCCAAGTGTGATAGTAAAGAGGGTTCCCGATTTTTTTGCAGATTGGATCATTGGGGTTTGCACATACCCCATGCGTTTTAAGGGATGCACAGTTGTATGGTTTGTATTTTGTGCCACTTCCCCTTTGTCCAGCAAGATGGTCAATTTGGTATCTTGTCATAGTCTCCTTGAAGTCAGGGAAATTTGCGAAAAGATTGAGAATTCCATTTGTGCTTACACCTTGGTGGATCAAGTAGGTGACCAATGTAAGCCTTTCAACATGTGAAAGATGTTGACCTTTAGTTGTTCTGCTGACGAGCTTTTGGATGCAAGGTGGGTATTCTGATTCCTCTGCTGCAACTATCTGGTCAAATTCCATCAAATGAGGTTTTCTTTTCAGAAACTCTTCTCTAATATCATTGACTACACCTTGGATTATTTGGGGAACCTGTGTCAATTTCTCTTTG
>JAUWDF010000019.1 GCA_030608925.1 Candidatus Bathyarchaeota archaeon
GAAATTCCAATATGGGCAAGTAAACCGCCAAGATACTGAGGGTGTCTGACAATAGAGTATACTCCAGTCGTGACAATTTTTTCTGTTCTATGAGTCTCCGCTGTTCTCAGAGAGGTCTCTCTGACCCCTCTGATAGCGAGACAAATGCTTGGTATAAGAAAGATCAGGCAAATTACTAAGTGAAGCAAGGGAATTGAGAAATTAGCAACTGGAAGCAAGAATGATTGATTCTGAATGATGGGAATTGTAAATCTAGGTTGAGGTGAAACCCAAATCCCAATCCAAAAAATAAAGAGACCCCATCCTGAAATGAGTCCGTAAATCTCACCGATCTTATGCCCCTTCTTCTTTCCAAATTTTCGTTCAAGCTTAAGGTGTTCAACTGAAAGGAAGTGAACTGGAACCATTGCAATCAAACCTAGCACCGAAATTAGAAACCAAACGGGCATCTGGCATCATTTGGATTCAATAGTTTATCGTTAAATTATTTTACGCCCGTTTGTTCATGCCTAGCAGATCTGTGGCGTTTGGTAAGAGGAAGTAAGCGTAGAGATGAAGTTAGGTTTCTTTTTCGATGTAGTCAGCTAAATGTTTGAATGTGAATTTTCTGAGAATCTCGTTCCCTTTGATATTGATGAGGAAACTTGAGATATCTAATAGATATTCCGCCCATTCAGTTCGAACTGATCTCAAGTACTCACTATAGTCCGCGTAGTTCCTGTGCACTGTTATGCTTATTGAGTCTCCTTCTTCTCCATATCCTGAGGAGACAAAAAGAGTGTTCGGGTGTTTCGAGAGGAAATCTCTTCCTTTTTTGAGGAACTCCTGAGTGTTCATAAGCTCTACACGAATTTGTGGTTTCCAACGGGCGAAGTTGAAAGCCAGAATCTCAAAACCAAGTTTTTCAAGTTTCGGAATAGCAGCATATCCATCAATTGCTTCTTTTTCAAGTATTGCCCTTCTTCTTGTCACCGTTGGCTGAGACACTCTGAGTTTCTTTGCAATCTGCCTATCGCTACTTTTAGCATTCTTCATCAACTCAGAGAGGATTTTATAATCCAATGGCTTCAGTTTTTTCATCCCTCTCCCACACTATAATGTCTCCTTCTCAAGTTTTTATGAATTGTGTAAGAAATCCCAGCTGATCGATTAGACTCTTATCTCGAGAATCCGCTCTATTATCATTACTCAGAATTACTTGCCCAATGAAAACTTCACTGCACCTTTGATTTCCAGTGTTCTTCTGCTGATCATATTCAAGGTCTCATTCAACTCCTCAGAAGTTGGTTCTCTTCCATATCTGGCTCTCACTTCCTCAAAAGTACCAACGATGATGTCTCCGACGATGTAACCAAAACAGAAGTCTTGAACTGATTTAAGTGGAAGATTCCTAGAGATCCTAACTATCATGTTGATAACTTCAGGCTTTAACAATCTATCCAATTCCTTCTCAACTCGACCTCTGACGACGCTTTCCATAGAATCTTTCCGTCCTTTTCCACTTTCTAGTTTTTACGACATATATAGGAATCTTACTAAAAAGTAAACCTGCCCAACACTCAAGCATGGATGCGCGCGCATCACATTAGTATGGATTTGAAATTCATAACCTAATTATCTCTAGTTTCTCTGATTACACATTTGTGAAATGATATGAGTCAAGATCTAGAAGAGCAACAAAGGCTCACCCATGAACTCAAGGAACAATTAAGGACATTGGAAGACGACCGCGTACGTATAACTCAGCAAATAAGTATACTTGAGGCAAAACTGGTGGTTCAAGAACTGCGAGACAAGGTCAGGATCAAGACTGAAGTAATCAATGGGCTCCAAGCAAAAAAGCTGGAACTTGAAGAGAAATTACAGCCACGAGAGAAAAACCTGATCCCTGAAGAACAAGTGGAATTTACACCAGGCCAAGAAGAAGTCCAACGCACACACTTCTGACAAAATCATTTTCTTTCGCGTCCGCAAACATTCATTGTCCTCCTGAGCCTTCCTGAAGAGGGATTAGTTTACGCCTATGCGTCTAACTAGTTCAGGAACTGTGAAAGTCAAGCTCAATTTCTGTAGTTCGTTTCTAACTTGAGAAGGAGAGCTTAGGAGACACTTGATTCCTTCAACATGAGCTGCTCCTGTCAGAGCTAGAACTTTAGCATTTTCACTTTGCTTGAGTCTCATAGTAGTGATCCATGCTAGTCGCGCAGCCATTAGGGCGTTTCGCTCATCAATTAAAACCCGCCAAACATGAGGAGCCTTCAATCTTAGTGTCTTCAGTCTTCTTTCATGTCTGTGCAAAACCTCGTCTTTGTATCCTTTCTCCCACAGTTGTACCTCATCATCAGTTTGGTGTCTGAAGGGGAATCTTAGCAAGGAAAATGGCCACATTCTGTAGGGGGAAAGAAGCTGGTGTATCCTGTTGGCAATCTCCTCCTCTGACATGTCTATGAGCCAAATGTTTGCATCACAATTTCCCAAGGCATCAGCAGCTCCCACAAATTCACATTGCCCTGCGCAAGTTTGTCTTGTGGGGCATTTAGCGCAGCGTTGGTTCAGGTATTGAAATCTATGAATGTCCAGCTCTAATGCTAAATCGGTGGGCTCCAACTCTCTAACAGCTTTGTAAGCCTCAAGAAGGCTCCTTTGGGTGAAATGAGCAGTCCCCAGTACGGTCACGTAATGGTTATAGTCTATTTTTAGAATCTCAGTTTTCAGTGCTCAAAACCTCATCTATTCTATCTCTATTGTATTCCTTTTCTCGTCGTTGACTTCACTCGCGACCTTGGGTACTATAACCTCAAGAACACCGTTTTTATAGGACGCAGTAGCTTTCTCAAAATCTACATTCTTTGTGGGTAATTCTAATGCCTTGAAGAAATTCTTAGCCTTGACTTCAACATGACGTTTAGTCGAGTTAAGAATTATGTCCTCTTTATCAGCGCCTGGTAGTTCGATGTAGATCTTTATATTGTCTTTTTCATCGAAAATATCTGTGAGGGGCTCGCGTTCCTTCTGTGGAATTTGTTGTGGAGCAATAAAAGGTTCGTTGGTACTCTGCCAACGGCCTTGTGCAACAAAACCTCTTACACCTGGACTTCGGATTGGCTGAATATTCCATGTGCCCTTTAAAGGTTCATTACTTGCCCTGTTTTCAAAACCTCGTATTTCACTGAACATGTTTTCCATCACGCGTTTGTAGAATCTGTTGAGGTTCCGGAAGATTTCATCGTTTTCATAATTATCTGTCATTTTTTCACCTCCATCAAAAGTTTTCGAAAATTTCTTGCAAATGCTTTAAAACGAGGCTTACCGTGAGGAACTGGGCTTTTCCTGTCTTGGAGAAGCGATATTTTCCATCTTCGCCCTTTCGCATTATACCGCCATCGCATAGCTTTTTGGTGTTCTGCCACACTATCTTTGGGTTTAATCCAAGCTCCCTTGTGAAATCCGTGAATCCGAGGGAATCATCGTCCTGTTCGAATAATCGTTTAACCATTTTGAGTCTTGTTCTGTGGGATAGTGCGTCAAAGAGTTTTGTGAATCTCTCCATTTCTTCTTCGAATTCGTTCAGTTCTCTGCGTAGAGTGTCTTGTGGCCAAGCTTCGGTGGAAAGAGGTAATTCCATTATGATTTCATCATTTCTTACGAGTAAAAGTTTAAGACTCATTCTTCTCCACCTGCAAGGTTACCTAAAGGTAATTACCAAAAGGTAATATTTAAGGATTGTGAAAAAACGTATTAAGAAAATTCACCCTTAACAAAAGTGACAAACAAGTTGACACTCAAAGAAGCCATGCTCTACGAAAAGCTTCCAGAAGACAAAGTGCACTGTTACCTTTGTGCACGCCACTGCAAAATAGACAAAAACCGAACTGGATTCTGCCTTGTGCGAGAAAACAAGAACGGCAAACTCTACTCTCTAAACTATGCCAAAACCTGCGCTGCTAATGTTGACCCTATAGCCAAGAAACCCCTCGCTCACTTTAATCCAGGCGCCCTCGTAATGTCAATAGCAACAGTTGGATGCAACTTCCGGTGCAAATTCTGCGACAACTGGATGATAAGTCAAGAGAAAACCATTTCCGGACGAAATTTCCCACCAGAAGAAGTAGTTAAGGCTACTCTGGAAAGTGCTTGCCAAGGAATTAGTTACACATACACAGAACCCACGATATTCTTCGAGTACGCTTACGACACTGCTAGAGTAGCAAAGGATGCAGGCTTATTCAACACCTTCGTCACAAATGGTTACATGACTCCCGAAGCCATAAGGAAAATTACACCTTATTTAGATGCTGCAACTGTTGATTTTAAGGGAGCTGCAGATCCCGAGTTTTATAAAAGATTTTCATCTGTACCGTCAGTGCAACCTATTTTCAGCGCCCTAAAGGAGATGAAGCACAACGGAATCCACGTTGAGATTACGAACCTAATCATACCAAAAATCGGAGACTCTCTAGCGAAAATAGAAGAACTTGCTGTTTGGATTCGTGACAATCTGGGAAAGGATACACCCTTTCATCTTTTAAGATTCCACCCTAACTACAAAATGACCGGACAAACAGCGACGCCCAGAAAGACAATGGAAAAAGCATACGAGGTTTCTCTCAAAAAAGCTGGATTAAACTATGTTTACCTTGGCAATATACCCGGTCACGACTTTGAAAACACTTATTGTCCCAACTGTAACAACCTACTGGTCAAACGATTTGGCGTCGAGATAGTGAAATGGAATCTAACCAAGAAAATGCATTGCCCTGAGTGTGGACACAACATACCTATAAAGGGGGAACTTCACCCAACAGGAGCATCGTACCCCTTCCCTCTTTTCTGATTCAACTGCAGTTCCTTATACGATGCGCACGCGCTTGAGTATCTTGCCGAGACCTTTTTCCATGGTCTACGTTCCTTCATCATACAATTCCCTATTGTATAAATTACCGTTTGACAGTGTTCCTAAATGTCGTTCGTAGAATGCGGAGACTCCAAAGACCTGACTCAATTCATGTTCTAAAAGACGAGAAAGCCTGTGCAAGCTTAGGCAGATACTTCAATGTGATGCAAAATTCCAAGATGGCTAAGTTCATTATAGCAAAGAAGCTTGCTGTCAACTTTTCAAAGGACGATTCGACACCAAATTTATGGAATACTCATCAAAAATCGCTTAAGAATTTTCATCGATTTGAGAAGAGAATTGATAGCCATAGAATTAGCTATGAAGAGATGGAGATTCCCGAGAAGTCCTTCTTAGACTTGAAGATTGAAATAGCTAGACGGATCCTCGGAAATTGCTACTTCTGCACTAGAAGATGTCATGTGGACCGAACAAACAATGAACTAGGATATTGCAAAAGCGGAAGCCATGTCTCAGTCACATCCATGTTTCCGCATATGGGGGAAGAACCTGAATTGGTTCCCTCTGGGACAATTTTCACACAAGGCTGCACCATGAAGTGTATTCACTGTCAAAACTGGACAATATCCCAATGGATGGAACGCGGAGAACAATTCTCGCCTTCTCAATTAGCAACTGCCATAGAGGATTTACGTAATGACGGTTGCAGGAATGTTAACTTAGTGGGAGGAGATCCAACACCATGGCTTACCCAATGGCTGGAAGCCTTCCGATGCGTCAATGTCAATGTTCCTGTGGTTTGGAATTCCAACTCTTACTACAGTAAAGAAAGCGCAAATCTTCTTGCAGGATTTGTAGACCTATATCTACTAGACTTCAAATATGGAAATAACGAGTGCTCCAAGAAAATATCTGATGCCCCAAAATACTGGGAAACCTGCACTCGAAACCACATATATGGAAAAAAACACGGTGAGATTATCATTCGAATACTAGTTCTGCCCAGCCACTTGCACTGTTGCACTCAAAAGATCCTAAAATGGATAAAAGAAAACTTGGGAGCTTCGACTCGCATAAATATAATGTTCCAGTACAGACCTGAATGGCGCGCAAAGGAAATTACTGAGTTAGGAAGACCTCTGAACATCTCTGAAAGAAAAACAGCACTTAAACTAGCCAAAAACGCAGGTTTGCGAAACATCATAACTTAGTTTGATTCTAAACCAAAAGCTATTTCTCTATGGAATATTCTGTTATGTCGAGGAAACTCGAATACCTATGCCCTATTGCCCTGAATGCGGTGGCGAAATGCAGTATATGTCCATGACGAAACGCTATGCATGCAAAAGCTGCGGGCTCGCAGTTACTCATCAGGAACTAATTGAGCTAAGACAGCAAATACGTCCCAAGCTAAAGTCGAGCAGTGAAGAACGAAGAAAAACCCAAAAAGAATATCTCAAATGGTGGCTTGGGAAGAAAGAATAGAAAGAAATGCACTGCATAGCAATTTACCTAGTCTAGGGCATTGACTTTTATTTCCCTGATATAACATTCTACAACAGGTCACACTTTCCGAGGACCTCAGAATGACTACGAAAGTGGAAATAATCTCTGTTGGGAATGAGTTACTCATAGGAAAGACACTGAACACAAACGCCCAGTGGATGTCGAGGAGGATAACATCTATCGGACTCTCCGTCACCCGAATAATCGTTGTTGGAGACACTGTGTTAGAGATCTCAGCAGTCTTGCAGGAAGCCCTCAGTCGGAATCCAGATTTCATAATAGCAACCGGAGGATTGGGGCCTACTTTCGATGACAAAACTCTTGAAGGTTTGGCACTTGCTCTAGATTCTACACTCAAAGTCGATGGAAAAGCTCTGACAATGGTAAAAAAGAAGTACATGTCCTATGCGGAGGAACAGGGTCGCAAAGAGTATGAGCTAACTGCAGCTAGGGTCAAGATGGCGACTATTCCGACAGGAACTGAGCCAATCCCGAATCCAGTGGGAACTGCTCCAGGGGTCTTAACTAAACACAGAAATGTCATAATATATGCTCTACCCGGAGTTCCCTCCGAAATGAAGGCGATTTTTGAAAACTCGATACTCAAGGTTCTCAAGGCTTCTGCAGGAGACTTGATGTTTTTCGAGACAAGCCTTTTCGTCTCACAAATCGTGGAATCAGAAATTGCTCCTCTCATAGACCAAGTTATGCACAACAGTCCTCACATCTACATAAAATCTCATCCAATGGGAACTGAGAGAAAACCAACAATAGAACTTCATCTAACCACCACTGCAGAAAACAAAGAAACAGCCAAGAAACGGATGGAGATAGCCCTTTCAGAACTTACAAGTATAATCCAAGAAAAGGGCGCGATAATCAATACTGCAAAAAGAGAAAAATAGCATGCAGGAATCAACAAAGCTTTTCTGCAATAGCTTCCATCGGTCACATGGTTGCGATGAGGGGTCAGGCTAGACTCTGACCAAAAAATGATTGAAAATAGTTACCCGAAGTAACCAACATTTCATAAGCGTTGAAAAAGAAAATAAGCAAGAAAGCAGATTCTAGCCAGACTAGGTGAAATTCATGTTCCTTGTTTTCATACTCGGCACAGCCGGATCTGGAAAAAGCCTTCTAACTAGCATGTTCTCTAACTGGCTGAAAGCGGCAAAGCAAGACGTAGCCACCGTCAATTTGGATCCGGGAGTAATGACATTACCCTATAATCCCGACTTTGACATAAGAGACTACGTCAACATAACAAAACTTATGGAAGAGTATCGCCTGGGGCCTAATGGTGCTCTAGTCGTTGCTGCTGACCTCATAGCAGAACAAGTTGACACCCTGGGTTCTGCGATTGAAGACATGAATGCTGACCTCGTCCTAGTAGACACTCCAGGGCAAATAGAGCTTTTCGCTTTTCGAGCAAGTGGACCCTTTATTGCTAAGGAACTCACAACAGAGTTGAAAGCAATAGTCTATCTTTTTGACTCGGTTTTCTCACTCGACCCTGTGAACTACGTTTCGAATCTATTTCTCTCAGCCGCTGTTTACAACCGGTTCCTATTACCTCAAATCCACGTTCTTTCGAAAAGTGATCTTCTCCCCCAGAAGAAGGTGGAGAACATATTGGAATGGTCAAATACCCCCGAAACCTTAGAATCAGAGATTGAAGCGAAGATTAAGGGAACAAGGCGCTTACTAAGTCGTGACTTGATACAGTCCCTTTCCCGACTGGGTCTTAGTTTCCCTATGATTCAAACTTCATCAAAAACCAATGATGGTTTCCTGAATCTGAATGGCATACTGGAACGAATATTAAGTGGTGGAGAAAAATTCACCTTTTAGGGATATCCTGAGCATGTATGCAGGGCTCCCCAAGTTGGCTATAACTAACTGCAACTCACCAAATGCAAGAGTT
>JAUWDF010000189.1 GCA_030608925.1 Candidatus Bathyarchaeota archaeon
ATTGGATAAGAAGATACGGGCAAACTATGGGCATGACGCTGGAATCGCAGCGATGAGTATTTCAATGGTTGCCTTTTCTGAAGGTTTGGGCTCATGCATTATGGGCGCTATAGAAAGACCAAAACTGAAAAAGATTTTGAATGTTCCGGACAGCTTTGATATCGTTCTAGCGGTTGCTCTAGGCTTTCCAGCTGAGAACCCTATCGTTGACAAGGTTGTGGATGGAAATATTAAGTATTGGCTCGATGTGAACCAGGTTCTACATGTGCCAAAAAGATCTACTAAAGATATTGTAAACTGGAATGAATACCGCTAATCCAATAAGAACACGCACGGGGATACTGAATAGCAACAGATCCTATGGAATTGTACCTCGATTGCACCCGTTCAAACGAGCACTCTATTGAGTGGGAGGTACTGCAGCTATTGACGCGTCTAATCATAGTGGTAACACTTCTAGTGTGTTATCTCTTGATTATAGTTTCACTAAAGTCTCTCTGCTTTGCTACTTTGCGATGTTCCAAGGCTATTAATAACGCGCGCGCAACTACGTAGTTTTCAATAGGATGTTAGACTAGTCAATGCCTTTACGGGTTCAGTGTGAAAAATGTGGTATTGTTCTTTACGAGGGAAAGGAATTGAAGCCTCCCTATGAGATTATCGAGTCACACGAAGGTCGGTGTCCAAATTGTGCTCGGAAACTATCACGGATTCCCAAATCTGTTGATATTAACCCACTAATTATACAACAAAGTTGAAACGTGGGTGAAGCGAAGAACTGTGCCAATCAATGGAATCACGGAAATCCTTGTCTAACTTTCTGTGTCTTATACTCTCGCAAAGAGATTGTTCATGTGTTGGCGAATCTAGGCAAACGAATATTTTCGGGATTTGTTTAATTACCTGGATTAACTTAAATGCGCCATCAACAGTGAAACGGTGTGAATTATAGATGTCGATGAAGCGGAGAACAAACCTGGAGATTGTGGTAGAAATACTGAGTTTGTGTATGCGACCACAGACCAAGACTAAAGTGATGGGTAACACAAACTTGTCATGGAAGGTTACGCAGAAGTACTTATCTCGACTTAGACTATTGGAACTTTTAGACACTCACCACAGTCCCATATGCTTTATTACAACTCGAAAAGGTCTGGAGCTTCTGGAGAAAGCGAAACATCTACTAATGTTACTTGATTCACATCACCCCCTCACGAGAGCGTACGTTCCTGATATGGAACATGCTCCAACACTTCTGCGGATTGATAAAATGACAAATTTTAGCGAGCGAGTTGTCAAGCTAAGAAACCTTCAGTGAAAGAACTACGCTAGGATCGAGGGGAAAAAATATTAGAAGTAATTACAATTTGAACTTCTCTCATTGAATGAAAGGTGATTTTATGATAAGCTTAAAAGAAGGCATTTACTGGGTTGGAGCAATAGACTGGAACATAAGGAGCTTCCACGGATACGTCACAAATCGGGGAACAACTTACAACGCATATCTTATAGTGGACAAAGAAATAGCACTTGTTGACACAGTTAAGGAATCTTTTTTCCCACAGATGCTTAGGCGCATCAAGAAATTAGTAGATCCTGCTGACGTGGATTTTCTTGTATCCAATCACGCTGAACCTGATCATTCGGGTTCTATACGTACATTTTTAGAATTAGCGGAGAACGCGGAACTGATTACATCAGAACCTGGTGCACAGGAACTGAGAAGTTATTATGGTGAAGATCTCAAATGCACGACCATTAAAGAAAAACCTAGTATCAGCGTAGGAAAAAAAACTCTTCAATTCATACCTGTTCCAATGGTTCACTGGCCCGATTCAATGGTCACTTACATCCCTGAGGATAAGCTGCTCTTATCAAATGATGCATTCGGCCAACACCTCGCCTCATCCAAGAGGTTCGATGATGAGGTTGATCAATCAGTTCTCTTTCAGGAGGCAAAGACGTATTATGCAAATATTGTGATGCACCTCTGGAGACCCATTGCGAAAGCATTGGAAGCTCTAAAAGATGTGAAAGTCGACATGATTGCACCTTCTCACGGCATAATATGGCGAAGTAAACCTGAAAAAATCATTGATGCTTACACCAGGTGGGTTGATGGAGCATCCTACCCGAAAGTTGTCATCGTCTACGACACAATGTGGAGAAGCACCGAGAAGATTGCGAATGCACTTTTTGAAGGCATAGCAAGTGAAGGAATAGAAGTTAAACTACATAGGTTAGCAAACGTCAGCAACAGTGAAGTCATCACTGATGTACTTGACGCAAAAGCAGTACTTGTTGGATCTCCAACTCTAAACAACGGGCTCTTCCCCACAGTCGCCTCCTTTCTAACCTACATGAAAGGGCTGAGACCCCAGAAAAAATATGGCGGATTTTTTGGCTCCTATGGATGGGGCGGAGGAGCAAAACGAGAAGCAGAAGCAATGATTAAAGCTGCAGGCTTAGAACTGGTTGAAAGCAACCTCGATTTCAAATTCAAACCTGACGAAAGCGAACTGAAAAAAGCAATAGAATACGGAAAAAAGATTGCTAAGAAAGTGGCCACAAGCGTATCTTCATAGATGGTGATTGATCAAGATTCATCGCATGTGTATACTCGACAAGTTTTTATAAAGGGTGATTGATTTAACTAAGTACATCCCGAATATGTTCGGTGTTTAGTATGGAATCTCTAATGGAGGAACCTTATCACGTTACTGTAGAAGTGGAGAATAAGGACTGCAAAGGATTGGAAATATTGGAGAACTCTGGAGTTGAAAAATACTCGCTAGTCGATATCAGGGGTGCACCGAGAGGACCCACAAGACATCTATTCAAGACTCCCACCGAAGGCTTAAACAGGCTACCTAAACAGTTTTTCGTGAAACATACAACCGAATCAGGAAAGGCTACATCTGCTTGGTTTAACACCGATGGTTGTAATGTCTGTAACGCAATACTTTCCAATGGTTCTTTCTTGATTTCAGCAAAGCACATCAAGGGACGCACAATCATCTACAGTTTTGTCGCACCAAGTTTCAAG
>JAUWDF010000181.1 GCA_030608925.1 Candidatus Bathyarchaeota archaeon
CACTTCAGAAATTCTATGAGACATACAAGGATATTCTGCCGAGAAAACCTGAAGCTAGCATGTACAAACTGGATAGACTCGAAAAAGGTTTCATGATAAGAGTGTTCTTTCCAGAGAATGAGACAGATAAGTTCTACGATCTTCAACCAGAACTTATGCAATCCATTGCAGAAAACTGGGAAACTTTCAAAAGAAGCAAATCATAATGTGCTCCCAGCATGCGCGCGCATTATGGGATTTCACTTCAAGGTATATTCCGGTAATAGCAGACAGGACTCTTGGAAATAACCTCAAAGGAAGAGGTGTGAATTCCGCTAGATTCGTTGAGTAATTGAAGATGAAGGAGTCTATCCAGCATATTACAAAAAAGGAGATTAACATTATCAATTGAATCTTATCACAATAAGGGTGCTCTGAGCCTGAAGGAGTTATACTGCTGGAACATCCTACATTTGTAATGATTTCTCCAGTTTTGTGCCTTTTGAAAGAAACGCAATCTATTAGGATTATTTAAAGAAAGATTGCCATTCTGTAGTCATCTCTGAACCTTCCTTTGACATAATCTTCTTTTTCGAGTTTCGCTTCCTTCTTGAAGCCACACTTCTCGTAAACATGTATTGCTCTGCGGTTTTCGGTGTCAACACGAAGATAGATCTTCTTCAGCTTCTTCTTCTTCTGAGATATCTCAAGGAGATGCTTGATCATAGTAGTTCCTAAGCCTTGGGTTTGGTAGTCATCAGGTATAGTTATTCCGAGCTCTGCTTTATGCCTGGTGGCTTCTTGAGAATGAAAAGACAAGGATGCTGAACCAATAATTCTTTCCTTTCCGTTTTCTTGTATTAAGGCAAGGATCGGTAAATTCTTGCTATAGTCGATGTTGCTGGTCCATCTTTCAATTCTCTCCCTCGTGAATGGGTGAATGAGATTATCCAGGCTTTCCTCAGTAAGAGTGGAGAACATTTCCCAAAGCATCTCTGTGTCAGTGGAAAGTTCTGGACGAAGGCTAACCCTTTGTCCTTTTCCTAAAAAAACTTCCTTTTCGAATTCATTAGGATAATGAGACATATCAGAACCTCAATCAATCACATTCTTGATGTCAGCTTGGTATATTGCTTACGGAAAACTGAAGTTGGGTAATGTGGGATTCTGTCCTGTTCACTTGCTTTTTCTCGCGCGCGCAGGGACTACGAATAACCCTTATTTGATGATCAACTATTCATTCTCCATCGGTGCTGGAGATGAGATTAAAGAACAAGATAGCGCTGGTTACAGGAGCTGCCTTAGGATACATGAGTGGCGGACCATCTATAGGCAGTGCCATTGCTTTCATGTTTGCTTATGAAGTAGCCAAGGTTGTGATCGCAGATGTCCAGGAAAAAATGGGTCAAAGAACTGCTGACAAGATAATGGAGAATAGAGGGGAAAGCTTCTTCATAAGGACAGATGTATCGAAACCCGGAGAGGTCAAGCACGCTATAGGAATCACAAAAGAGAAATTTGGTGAGTTACATTGCTTAGTCAACTGTGCAGCTTCTTATGAAGGTGACATTTCCCGAAATGTAGTTGAGATCTCAGAGAGAGATTGGAAGTACATTATTGATGTGAATTTGAATGGATACTTCAGGTTTGCCAAGTATGGAATTCCTCTAATGTTGGAGAGTGGAGGTGGGACAATAATCAACATTTCTTCTGGAGCAGCCTTTAAAGTCTTGAAGAACTTTAGCGTTTATCCGGTGACGAAAGCAGCCATTAACGCTCTCACAAGGACGATTGCCGTTGACTTTGCACCAAAGATTCGCTGTAACGCTATTTGTCCTGGGTTTGTGAAAATAGCTAACTCTGAAGGAGATCGTACACCAGAGGAAGTTGAGAGGTGGATAGAGAGAATAGCAAAAGGATATCCTCTTGGGAGAGTTTGTACCGTTGATGAGATAGCTAGTGTTGCTCTATTCTTAGCTAGTGACGATTCCTCCTATGTTAATGGACAATGCATAATGGTTGACGGAGGAAGGTTCGTATCTGATACTCACGAATTCTAACGCGCACGCAGTGTCTGCATTATTGGAAGTGTCTTCTTCAGGTTTCAGCCTCTTCAAATACATTATCCGCCTGCCTTATTTCCTCAACATTGTAACTTGCATGGGTTTTGCTAGTCATTGAATGAAATTATTGATAAAGTGTGGGATAAAGGATTTTTCTCAAGTTCTAAAAGTCCATTAATCGGCGGGCTCACTAGCCTTTCTCGGTTTGATTACTTGATTTTCTACTGTAGGAATTGATCAATCGTTTGTTTTTTCATATGTCAGGTATTTTTCTATAACCTTGAATCCGATTTTCTCATAGAGTTTCTTGGCTCTAGTCTGGTTTAGATCATCCACATCTAATGCAACCTTGGTCATCTGTTTCTTCTTCAGAACCCCTAGCCCATGGAGCACTAATCTGGTTCCGATTCCTGTTTTTCTATGGTTTTTCAGGACTCCAACAGCAAGGATAATACCTACTCTTAGGTTCTTCTCGATATTGTATTTCTCGTCTATAGCTAGTACGAGGAGACCAACATGATTCTCCTCCAAAATAGCGAAAAAAGCTTTCAGGTAAGAGTATGGATTCTTCTGTAAGAGATATTCGATTTCTCTGACTGTACTTGGACGAAAGTTGAATTGTCCTTTGGAACTTTCGTTGCGAATCCAATTCAGCCTTTCAACATCTTCTTCGACATGTTTGCGAAGTTGTCTCACTGTGACTTGTTTATTTCTGACAATGTTATTTGGGATTTTCAACAAGTCTATCTCCATCAAACTGATCATGCGCGTTGGCTTGAATCCCAATCTCTCCAGAAACTCAGCACGGTTTCCTCCTGTGGGATCAGTCCAGCGTAGTCGTGGTACAAGGATTGTTTCCACTTCTTGTTTTTCCAGCTGATTTGCTGCTAATTTCATCAGTTTCTCTTCGACTCCAAGTCCTTGAGACTCTGGAATGACACCAAGATCGTCAATGAATCCCTTCCTTTTGTCTTCAGCTGTTTGAACGAAAGCGCGAATTGTGCCTACTGGGCTTCCATTTAACTCCGCTACCCATTTTTGATCATAGGAGTGATTCAAGTTCTCCTCCTCTCTGATGAGTTCTTCCGCTGTAATTTTTCTCCAGTCTCTAAATTT
>JAUWDF010000042.1 GCA_030608925.1 Candidatus Bathyarchaeota archaeon
CCAACTAATGGAAAAAGAGGTCAAGAGTAGAAAAGCAGGTAGAGCGATGCAAAAACTGCAGTCAGAGCCATGTTTCTAGTTGTTATTCCTGATAGGTTCGCTTTCATTTTGGTTTTCCGCTTAACCAATCAATCTAATTTACAAGAAAAATCCACGCATTTAGCATGGGCAGAATGGTTGAAAAAGTTGGGATATGGCACCTCTGTCAGTTTTAGTAGAGATTCTTGCTACTGATTTTCACTTTGCCCTTTTTGACAGTAACCCTTTCTTTAATCACCATGTTTCGTCTCCATTCCGCCCCTTTTTCGGGTCCACCGAAGGATCCATCGGATTTGACGACGCGGTGACATGGAACTACGGGTGACAGAGGATTCTTATGGAGGGCATTGGCTACAGCACGGTAAGATTTTGGTTTTTTGATTTTTTCTGCTATTCTTTTGTATGTGCTTACTTTTCCTTTGGGGATTCTAAAAGTGGCAACTAATACATCCTTTTCAAACTGTGTCTTGTCCTTTAAGGCTTTGATAACGTCCTTTTCTGTTTTGATCGAGTCTATATCCATGAATAAATTTCCCCGCACACGACGATATAATACATTGAAACTTAAGTTTTTTTATTTTGTAAAATCAAGTTTGACTAAGGCGTGCGCGCTCTTGGTTTTTGTGACAAAGCTGAGGATACATTAGAGACCCATGGGGCTGGCAGTGCTCTTTCCTCATCTATGGCGACCATCGAATTGATGAAGGTTGACAATGTTGAAGCAAAAAACCTTCAAGTAGGAGTGTTAGATTTATCAAATTTGACGAAGAGTGGTTGTATAAAAGAGTTTGCGGGAATTATTGGCTACAACTTCGTGAAAGACCACAGAGTGACCATCGATTACCCAAAACAAGAGATAATTTTTGAATAAACCTGTCAAGCTTTCTCAAGAGCTCTTAAGATTTGTGGGTAAACTAGTGCCAATTAGTTCTTAATATTGGACATCCGATATGTTTATATCAAAGAATAACATATAGGATATCCGATAAATAGAAGGTGTTGAAGGTGGAGGAAAAAAAAGTCAAGGAATATGTGAAAAAAAGGTACGGTGAGATTGCGAAAACTGGTGGATCTTGTGGGTCATCATGTGGCTGCGATTGCAGACCTTCATCAACTGATGTAGCACTGCAGATCGGTTATTCAAGGGAGGATCTAGGGAATGTTCCAGAAACCTCAAATATGGGTCTAGGGTGTGGGAATCCCGTCGCCTTGGCTAGTTTAAAGGAAGGTGATATCGTTTTGGATCTAGGCTCAGGCGGTGGTGTCGACGCCTTCTTGGCAGCTAAGAAAGTTGGAAAGAAGGGAAAGGTAATCGGAGTTGACATGACTGAGGAAATGATCCAAAAAGCAAGAGCTACAGCTTTGAAATATTGTTATGAAAATGTCGAGTTTCAATTGGGTGAAATTGAAAACCTGCCAATAGAAGACAGGTCGGTTGATGTCGTCATTAGCAACTGCGTGATAAACCTGTCTCCAGACAAGAAAAAAGTGTTTCGAGAAACCTATAGAGTTCTAAAACCTAACGGAAGAATTATGATCTCCGACATAGTCACAGAAGGTGAATTGCCTGAAGAAGTTAAGAAGAGCCTTAAAGCATGGGCAGGCTGTGTTGCAGGCGCACTTGAAAGAGATCAATATTTGGACACAATAAAGAGAGCAGGATTCGAAAACGTCAAGATTGTATCAGAATCAACTTTTACCGTAGATGTCACTCCAGAGCTAAAGGGAAAGATTACGAGTATTCAAGTCGAAGCCCTCAAGATCTGAGACGAGTGTGTTTCTCTATTCTTTTTCGAAGCAATTACTTTAGAAGAGGAAATGTAAATATGGAAAATGAATAGGAGATGAATAAAATACGCTCGTGCTTCTCAAAACACTTTGCCCAAACGGTAGGCTCTCTCTAAATGCTGCTTTCGGGTTTCATCATCGACTCTTAGACCATATACAAGAAAACCTGTTCAGCCTTTTTGATCCCATCATCTTGAGCGATAGATTGATAATTATGCGCACGCGCAATACGTGCCAAACTACGACATAGATGGCGATGGCTACATAGATATTTTCGATATAGTGGTAGTGGCAGGACATTACTGAGACACTTGGTCAACATAACAGCTTTTTCGGGAAATACGCGCGTGCTCGGACGTAGCTATGGTCAAAGATGACCGCGCGCGCGTGTCAGCCTGGGAAATATCCTTTTCCCATCAATTCTTATATTGTCCTTAGATTCCAAAGGTTCAAGAGAGAACAGGGCAAGCAAATATTTTGCTGAAGGTGTAGGTTTAGCTTAAGAGTGAGGTATGTCTTTGGAATTGATGGTGGCTTGTTCAGTATGGTGAGTCTTACGTTCTATGGTGGTGTAAACGAGATTGGTGGCAACAAAATTCTTCTGGAAGACGATGATGTGCGTGTGTTTTTTGATTTCGGGCAATCCTTCACAATGGGTTGCGATTATTTTGGAGGTTGGCTGAATCCAAGGAGGGTAAATGGCTTGGAGGACTATTTCGAATTTGGGTTACTGCCTAAGCTTGAGGGTCTATATGCGAAGGATTTTCTGAGATTCACTAAGATTCCCTATGTTGAGCCTCGCTTTGACGCCGTATTTCTCTCTCATGCTCATTTCGATCATGTCAGCCACATTGAGTTCTTGGATCCGGAGATTCCGATATATCTTGGGGTAGGAACCAAACTTTTTATGGAGGCAATGGAGAAAACCAGCAGCTTCTGCGATTATAGAGATCATAGATATCATGGTTTTAGAACTGGCGATAGAATCAAAGTTGGCAGTCTTGTTGTGGAACCAATTCATGTTGATCATTCTATCCCCGCTGCGTACGGTTTTATAATCCATACATCCGCAGGCTCAGTTGTGTACACAGGTGATCTCCGAGCTCATGGTCCAAGGAAGGACATGACAAAAGGTTTCACTGAAATGGCTCATAAATGCGAACCCATCGCTATGATATGTGAAGGCACGAGAATGGTTGAGACGGAGCGCAGAAAGAACCACTCCGAGAAACAAGTCAAAGAATAGAGTGACAGTGTGGTCTCGTCAACAGATAAGGCTGTATTTGTTACACGATATAGCAGAGACATGGATCGGTTCAGGAGCTTCTACAATGTGGCAAAAAATAATGATAGAAAGATCGTTGTTTCTCCAAAAACCGCATATCTACTCAACAAGCTTGTAGACGATAAACGCCTTGACCTCCCAGACCCCTTGAAAGATGAAGACATTCTGATCTATTACAGACGAAAGAAAACCGGAGAATTCAATGAGAAAGATTACTATGTTTGGGAACGCCTCTTCATGGAAAAGATGGTGAACCACGAGTTCATACATAACAATCAGAAAGGCTTACTCATGGACCTAGACTTTAACCAGTTCACAGAATTAATTGACATAAGACCGAGTTCAGACTGTCAGTTTATTCATAGCATGAGTGAACCCCATAGTGAAGAAGACATAGAGGATAGAATCATGCGCAATTGGCTGGAGCACTTCCAGATGCAGTTTCATCAACTGCATGCTTCAGGACACATGAATAGACAACAGATTGTAGATTTGGTGAAGTATGTGAAACCTGAAAGGATCTTCCCTATTCACACAGAAAATCCACAGTTGTTCCAAGAAACAGGTTATTACCTTCACAATGTGAAATGTGGAGAAGAATACAGATTAAAGTAATTTCAACAGATACGTAAGGTCATATCTTGGTAAAACGCCATTTTCTCATCGTGTTTCTGCTTGAGGCCCGTCTTGACCAGCAAGATAGGATAGGGACAATGGTTTAACTACATCGCCTGACATGAGACTGATAAGCATATTGTCAACATTCTCCATGTAACCCATACTTTCTGATTTCAAGTCTGACATGAACCTGACAAAATCCGAGTAGTTTCTATGGAGAGAAATCATAACTCCATTCCGTCCCATGCCATTTGCACTTGCCACAAAAATCACATTCGGATTTTCCAACACAAGGGTCCTTGCCTTTTCCTGTTCCTCCGGTGTGAGAGTTGTCTTCGCCTTTGCAATAGTGATTGCCATGATCTTATAACCTAATTTTATGAAATCAGGTATCACAGTGAACTCCCGTATGATTCCTTCTTCAACAAGTTTATGTCTCATCCTAGTGATTGTAGGCTGCGAAACTCCAAGAACTTTAGCTAGCTCCCGATCACTACGTTTTGAATCCTTCAGCAATTCCTTAAGAAGTCGCCTTATCCCTTCTTTCAATCGAACAAACTCCTATAACTCTCCAATAGAACCATGGTTCTTAGATGTGCTTCCTAAGAAAGCTTTCGCATCAAGTACACGTGAACGTCAATTACATATCCCTTTGGGCAAAAAAACGGTTTTTGATTTGATTTAAATAGCGTCTAATCGTAGTAGAAGGCTTTAAATTGCCTGATATTGCTAAATCTGGTTTTAAATGGTTATAACCGCGCAATATCGAATTAAATGCCAAATCGTTTATGATTTTGATTTCATTTTTACAGGAAGACTTATCTTTAGTCTTCTTACTCCTTGCCAGGCGTGATTTTCGGTGTATCAAGTGCGATTGAAAGGTACTTATTATGAGATGGGTTATGAACAAGGAAAGATGTTGATTGAAGGAAAGATTCTTCCTCCAATCTGGCTTGAGGGGATCCATGAAACTGTACCTCCTGAAAGATTAGCGTTCGCAGATGAATGTGAAGAAATTGTTCGTCGTCACATGCCAGGGTTCTTAGATGAGCTTCATGGTGTTGCAGATGGTGCGAAGGCAGATTATAATCAGGTTAAGATCTGGCCCTTGTGTTCATATGCTAAACTTAGATCACAATCGTGCTCAGCTGTGGCTATCTCTGGGGAGCATACAATGGGTGGTAAACCGCTTTTCATCCGTAACTATGATTATATGGACTCGGATAGAGAGTATTTTACGGTTTCTTGGACGGAGCTTACTGGTGGTTATGCTAGTCTAGGTTTCTGTGATTCACTCAGTAGCAGGTATTGTGGATTTAATGAGAAGGGTCTTGTGGTTGCGTCGAGTATTGGTGGATATGCTGGTCCACCTAAACTGGGCTTGGTTTTCTCTCTTGTGACTCGATGGATCCTAGACCAGTATTCCACAACTCGCGAAGGGGTTGAGTTTCTCAAAAGAGTCCCCCATTTTCATGGTTGGAACTTTCTACTCTGTGACCTGCAGAATAACATTGTCCGAGTTGAAACCTGTCCCGAGAGAGTTGAGGTTGTTAACTTCGATGATGGAATTGGGATTTCTACAAACCATTACTTTTCAAAGGAAATGCAAAAATACGAAGAGAAAAACTGGACATCCGCAGGCAGCACCACAAAAAGATTCGACAACGCAATAAACTGGTTTCAGAATCGAAAAGGACTCATCACCACCGATTATGCATGTAAACTGGCTAGGAGTTCCACGGATGATGGAGGATTGTGTGATCGCTTCAAAGGAGTTGAAGGTGGAACACTCTGGTCTTGGATACACACGCTAGGGGAAACAGAGGTCCTAGTCTCTGATGGACCCCCTTGCAAAGAGGACTACCAAACATTACAAGCACCCTTTGAATTCAACAAGTAATTACACAACATAGCCTTAATCTATTCTGCTCCAACAGGATTTCAGAGCGCGTGGAGACATAAATAGAAATGCTCGCGTAAGAATCTGAAGGTCGGAGGAATATTTGATCAAAATCCGGGAAGCCTCTGAAAAAGATAATGAGACTCTTATTGAGCTTCAGAATCGATGTCCCCAGGGGACTAGCTTTGTACTTGGTGTCGATAGTTCGCCTGATTATTTTGCCCGATCTAAACCCTTCAGAGATTGGCATGTTTTAGTGGCTAATGAAGAGAACGGTATTGTTGGTTCTGCGGCATTTGCTATCGATGAGGCTTATGTCGGAGGTAGAAAATTCAGAGTAGCTTATGAGTATGGGTTCATTGTTGATCCCCGTCATAGACGAAAAGGCATTGCAATCAAGCTTCAAGAGCGCATAGAGCGGGTTGCCCTTGGCAAGGATGTTGACTTGCTGCATCTCGACATTACAGAGGATAACGGACCTTCAATTAAGTTATTTTCGAAATTTGGTTTCAGGAAAGTTAAAGATTGCGCAACATTTTCTTTGATGGTCTCCAGGAGACAGAAGGCTCCTCAAGAAAGGAACATCAGACAGATGGGGAGAAGTGATGTTGAAGAAGTGGTGAGTCTGATTAACGAGATGTATCACGATTATAGTTTCTTCAATCCTTTTAAACCAGAGGATTTTGTCAACTATGTTAGAAGGATGCCCTACTTCAACTTTCATGATATTCTCGTTTTTGAGGACAATGGGGACATCAAAGCTTGTTTGGGGTGTTGGAACTATAACAAAGTGAGGAAATACATCGTTCAGAAATTCAGTTGGAAACTGAAAGCTCAAATCTACTTGCTAAGATTAATTGGATTATTCACCCAAATGCCTGAGATGCCTACTATAGGGGAGCCCCTCCAGAGTTACAACTTAACTACATTAGCC
>JAUWDF010000193.1 GCA_030608925.1 Candidatus Bathyarchaeota archaeon
AAAATGTTGATACAAAAGTGACTTGGCAATCATGGGCCAGTTAATGATATCATTCTGATTTTTGCGATCTTAGGATCGCAATCTGTCCTGCATGATATGTGTTGTGATCAGAAATACCGTGTAGCATCTTTCGGTTCGTAAATGTAAATTTCTGTCCTTGAAATGAGAAACTTTTCTTGTTCGTTAGCGAGGTCTCGCTTGAGTCCTGTATCAACTTGACAAGATCCTTATATGATCCTTGCAGTCTTTCTAGGGCTTTATCCCAGTCCTCCTGGCTCTCACCCATCTGAGACCAGTCCTTAATTGTTGCGATGTCTGGTATTGTCTCTCCCCTCAGTGTTTGGATCACGGCTTCTATCCAGTAGGAGCAGTGGTTCACTATCTCCCAGATTGTATGTCTCGCTTTGATCGGTCGTGCTCTCGCTTTAGCTCTGTCCACTGCCTTTAGGGTTTGCATTAATGAGGGACCATGCCACGCTCTACCGTCAAAAGTCTGCTTTAGCTGGTCCACAATCAATTCTATCTCATTCAAATCAAAGCCTCCCGAGAATATTGTATGAAAATCCATTTAAGCCTCTCTCATGAACGCACAAGACAAGGAGAATCGAAGAACTAGGCTGCAAATATGTATTGAGTGACAACTTACGAGACATGATCTTAAACATGTCAGTGGATCGATAGAGTGTCAATGGAGCTAATGAGGAAGGTTAGTCCATAATAGACTAAGATTATGCTGAAGAAAGTCAAGATCCATCTATACATTCTGAATCCAATAATGTTATGACCTTTTTTTGCGAGATGTGCAGTACTCGCTAGCCATGCATAATCCATCCATACGTGACAAATATACATGAAGAGAACTCCAGCGAGTGATGCGAACTCGAGGGAGATGAAAATTAGCTGTGCTCCTGCAGTTAGCCACCAAATCACAAAGAAGGGGTTCAATCCCGTAAAGCTCAATCCTATCAAGAAAACATTTCGGTGAGTTTCTTGTGATGTGGTATCGAGAAATTTTGAGGTGAGGGATATCCAGATTTGCACTCCACCAAAGGCGATGAGTGCTATTCCTCCGACAGCTCCGATTAAGAGTCTGACAGCCCCTTCACTCACTAATGTTAAAAGACCTAGAGCTAGTGCCATGACAAGGGTGAACTCGACAATTGTGTGTGCCAAAGAGAAAATAAGTCCACCTCTAGCTCCGATTTTTGAGCCTTGTGAAAGATTGGCAAAGAACAAAGGTCCCGGAGCAAGGGCACCCGAAGCAGTTATTAAAACAACGGTCCCTGCAAATTCCAGTAGTTCCATGGAACTAAAGAAATACAAATCCGAATAAGAATCTTCTTAGTTTAAGAACTCATATCCACAATAGACTTAGTTACAAACTTTACCAACGTATTTTAAAATATCTCACACTTGTTTTTTCTGAGAAAAAATAGATGGGATAGGCGGCTGTGATGCCTGAATCGTCTAATCCTTTTTGAGAGTTATCTCCATTGTTGAGACGTTTCTTGGATTTCCGCCTTCTCGGGGTGTGATCTGTTCGGTACCTATTGAAATGGCACGGACCTCAGCGTCTTTGAAGAATCTGCCTCGAACGATTTCTGCAACATCTACGGCTGTGCTGATAGCACGGCCTCGAGCTTTCAGTGTGACTTCGTCCGAGTCACTCATGTTGAATCCTGTAATCACTGCCATTACGTAGCTCATTGGTGGTTTGCTTCCGACATAGATCACGTTTGGATCTTTGGTCGTCCTTTTAGTTTCTTCCTTTTTAGTTTCTTCTTTGACGACCGGTTTCACTTCTTCTTCAGTTTCGATTGTTTCTTTGTCCGACATGTTGTCTACACTCGCTTTGTGTATGAAGCTGAATTGGAATCGCGTGTTTTAAGGGTTGTGGTGTGAATATTCACACTGATTAAGTATCGAAGGAAATTTGATTGTGGAAAGGTGGTCCACTCTACTATGCATTTTTAGTACGATATGGTTGCGGAATATGGGAGTTCTCCTAGGACCTTAGATGATGCTTCAGCGACCTTATCGCGGTGCTTCTCATCTGTATACACACGAACTATATTTAGGAATCCTCTTAGGGCTTCGAAAGTCCTTGAAATGTCACTAAGGCGTTGAGCTACCTTTTTTCCCTTCTTGGTTCGGGAGAAAACAAGAATTTCCATGGGTTCCAAGAGGGCTGAGTGGTGGTAAGGTACTGAAGGGACAGTTGGAACATCTATAACAAGGGACTCTGGGTTCAATTTTGCTTTTTCCGCAATTTTATCTCTCAAATCGTTGCGGATCTCCTCTGTGCTGAATAGTTTTGAGATGGTTTTGTCCTTTACATGAAATGTTTTTTCATAGGAACACTTGAGTAATTTTCGGCGTTCAAGATCCTCCATGATGTTCCGTGATTCCTCACAGAGTTTAAGCATAGTCCACACTGTATAATCATTCAAGGCTAGGTATTCTTCAGGCGTTTTATAGTCAACCAGTCCAAT
Source organism: Candidatus Bathyarchaeota archaeon (assembly GCA_030608925.1). Lineage (GTDB taxonomy): Archaea > Thermoproteota > Bathyarchaeia > Bathyarchaeales > SOJC01 > JAUWDF01. Next base: position 2,493 of record JAUWDF010000193.1, read on the forward strand.
TGCATCCTTTGCTTTTTCCATGGCTGTTGCTAGCATGATCTGAGCTGCTCTGCTCACTCTATGAAAATAGATACTCCTGAAAGACTCAATGCGAGCTAGGATAAAGGACTCTAAGGCTGAGAGTGCTCCTATGTCAACTGCTAAACTCTCTTCTAGAACATCCAACATTTGGATTAAACGGGAAACATCAACATTACCATATTTCGCTCCAGTATGGTAAGTGTCTCTTAAGACAAAGTCAAGTTTGTCAACGTCTATGGCGCTCTGAATAATCTGGTCCATGTAAGTTTTACCCTTTTGGCATAACGAGCCTGTAGCGAGTTTTGCTATTATCTCTGCATCATATCCTCCACTTCGAATTGCGTCGCTTAGTTCAGATTTCCTAATTATCCAAAAAGTCATTTCTTCATGGTTTTTTCCTAGGTATTTCTCCAGAAGATACTCAAAAACATGTGAGAAAGGTCCATGTCCTACATCATGGACCAAAGCTGCAAGACGAATCGCTGCGATTTCTTCT
>JAUWDF010000066.1 GCA_030608925.1 Candidatus Bathyarchaeota archaeon
ATCAGTTTCCTTTACGAAGCTTTTCTCTACCAAATAGGACAAATGTTTCAGAAAATCGTCATAGGAAAGGCTAGTGGCTCTGCGCCAAACGTAGGTGCGGGGTTGAGGTTTTCGGTTATAATATAGATGCTCCAGAATCTCGAAGCGAATTTGCACCGCTCCCTTCCTAGCCCGAACCATTTAAAGGCACCATCAGGTCCACACCTTAATATCAATTTACTAAATAAAACGCTTCACCCCTCACTGAAGTTCCACGAAGCCACGCGACAAAAAACCTCGAGTAAATTTACACAAGTTCATATAACTTAGCTGAAGCTAACGGCTTAATTCTACGCACCAGCTTTGAGATGCTCATGAACACGCTGTTTATATTGAACGACCGGATTAAGGAGAGGGTTTCAGGAAGACCTTTAGGAATTATCCTGGAAAACTATCTATCCCCCTGTTCTAACAGGTGAAAACAAATGATCAAAAGAAGTAAACCTAAACCCACGATTGGTGAATTTCAGAAGAAAGATGCTTCAAAAATAGCGGAGCTTTACAACTCTTTTGATAAAGAGGGTTTGTGGCCAGGTGGTTTCACTGGGGGAGTTCCGTACACAGCGGAGAGAGTGGTTGACTCTTGGCCGGTCGCTTACAAATATATAACCATCCTGATTTCCAAACTCGGGGAAACGGTGACGGGAGTTTGCAGTCTTCACCCTCACTACGAGGATAAAGAGGGGGCTTACATAGGTTTACTAGGGGTTCATCCGGATTTCCTAGGGAAAGGTCACGGGAAAGCCCTTATTCTCAAATCCCTTCAGATTGCCTCCGAAAAGGGTTTGCGGAGAGTGGATCTCCATACGTGGGCAGGAAATCTACGAGCTGTGCCTTTGTATAAGAAGTGTGGGTTGTTCTGGGTTCCGGATACCAGTGTAGAGATGCATGACTATATTCCTGGTATTCTGAATTTCCCTCTCGCAAAGGAGTTCTTTGAAAGGCATGATTGGTATTCCACTCAAATTAGAAAGTTGGAACTCAAACCTGACAAGCTCAGACTGGGTGAGATGGAGGTATTTGTATACGAGTTCGCTGAAGGCAAAGACGAATTGCGAGTTTGGGTAGACAGATATGGTAGGGGTATTCTAGGAATCGAACAAGTGCTTGATGGTCAGCATCTTAAAATTTGTGCTGAACTGCAGGATCACAAAGTTATTTCCGGAGTCGAGCAAACACTGACGATTACGATTAGTAATGGAACACAAAAAGACATGTACGGTTCAGTTTTCTTCTCCGGATTCGAGGGCTTGACCTTCACCGCTCACCCTGAGGAATCCTTCAAGGTAAAGAACAAGGATTCCATCCAGATTGAAGCAAAGTTCAAAGTTAGCCCAGAAGTCGAAGTTCCTCACATTGAGCGAAAACAGAAGTACATCAAAGCAAACCTCATCATCGAAGGAAAACCAATTCCCCTCGAGATAGGTCTAAGAATCCTTCCCTTGCTTCAGTTCAGGACAATTCCTGAAACAGTGGTTGTTACCCCAGGAGAAAAGGGACCCATACACTTCAGCGTCTTTAACAATTCAAAAGAACGCTACTCAGGTAACCTATTCATTGTCGATGAGCAAAACAAACTTTCACTGAAGAAAACCAAAGTCCCATTGAGTATTCCACCCAAGAGTCATTTCGGCTTTGAACTAGGAGTTGAAATAGGGAATCAACAGCTAACAGAGCCAATTCCCTTGAGGCTCTTGACACGAGGAAAAATCAGGGGAGAGGAAGCGGATACCAGGGAAGAAACTGTTTACATCAAAAGCCTAAATCCAGGAGGCATCACTGTCACGGAGGAAAACACTGAATATGGCAGAGCTGTGCTCGTTGAGAACGAAGACCTCTTGGCATGTATCCGCCTTAGAAAAGCTGGCATGGACATCATCTTCAAGGACACGAAGAGGGGAAGACAGAAAGTTTTCAACAACTGCAGATTCGAAGTTGGTCCTCCATTTGGATTTGCAAGACCCTTCATTTTCAATTATGAGGTGAGGAGGAATATTGATTGTGTAGATTTGACGTTGACATCGATGCATCCGGACAAACCTGGTGTCAAAATGTCGAGGACCCTCACCTTCTACGCAGGAGCTTCCATCATCAAAGAAACCGTCAAGGTTCTTAACATGAACCCTAAAATTAGTTACAGGCTAGGAGCTCACCTCTGTGAGGCTAACGGGACGCGCGCGCAATACACGATGATTGTGCCCATGGACGAGATAAGAGAGCATGAGATGATTGAATTTCCTGTTTCAGAATCAGATCTGCCCACAGATCCCAATGCGTACAAGGAATCATGGGTTTGCTTCCAGAACCACCCGGGAGATTACAGCCTTGGAATTTTCTGGTCAAAGGAATCCCTAAAAAAAGTCAAGTTCGAGGATTATCCAAAGGTTCTCGCTGAATATGACCTTGGTGAAGTGGGTCCAGGTCAGTCAGTAACTACACCTGAATTTTACTATGTAATGAAAAGGGGAGGTTGGCAAGGAATCCACAGAAAATGGAAACAACTAGTTGAAAAGAAACTACGTCCCCCAGAAGAAACAGCACAAAGCAAACCTTTATTCAACATAAGTCTCGCAAACACCATCCTCTTTAATACGAACCCACATCAAACGAGCCTCGAAGTAACCAACTTCAGAAACAAGAAAATCGACGGCGAAATCACCATCCTTCCTCCACCTAAATGGAAGATTACCCCATCAAAAACCGTAATCAACGATGTGTCCAAGGAGAAACCCTTCAAAACAGCTTTGACCCTCACTCCTCCCCCTCAAGCTAAACTGGGAATTCACAGTGGAAAGATCAGACTCACTTCACCAAACCAAATAACAGAGTATCCTCTAGACCTATGCATCATCTCAGAAGATAATAACGGTAAAGTAAGCATAAAATCTCAAACTGAACAAGACCAGAAAGTCTTCAAGATTTCCAATGGTCTCATTCACTTCAAATCCAGTGCTGCATGCGGAGGTTGTCTCTACTTCCTAGGAAAAGACAAAGTAAACCAGCTAGCTACAACCTTCCCCGAAATGGGAACTAGAGTATTTCTACAAAACTATTCAGGAGGCATACGAGCTTTATGGATTCACGAGGATTTTGATCTCCAGAAATCTCAAACACACAAGGAAAAATTCACAGTTGAGAAGATACGAGAACACCCCTGGAGCGGAGTGAAGTACTCATATCAATCCAAGAAACAAGATGAACTGAAGGGAACTACTGGAGCGATCTCATATTTGACATTGCCATTCAGCAATCTCGTGAAGATCAGGCGGGAGTTCAATAATCCCACAAAGGCCACGTTTCATTTCACCAACTGCATATGGCTCTCCCCCCAAGTAGGCGGAAACTTCCAACAGAATGAAGTAATATTCCCTCGAAGAAACCAAATCATGAGGTATAGAAGGGCAAAGGGCTTCCCCGTTGCCGAGGTTAATCCAGAGAAAGGATGGTTAATTGTGAGAAACGAAAAGAAGAATACTGGACTCAGTATGATCACCGGAGATACTCTACACTCAAACATCTTCTCACTAGACATAGGAAAAACACTTCTAGAACTCTTCATACGGACCAAGATTCGACTTCAACCAGGTGAAAGCACTCGCATAGAAGACTACATTGTACTAGACAGAGGTAACATTGAAACCACAGAAAAACTAGCGAACACCCTTCGCTTACTATAATAACTCATTCATTGAGTACCAGAATACGCGCGCGTACTATTGTTCAGAAAATATGGAAAAGTCTAAACTTCGCTTGCTTCCGAGTTGGTTCTAAGATCGTTTCCGATGGAGAAGAATTTCTGTCTGCTTCTTCGGAAGCTTGTGACGAAGCCTTGCCGTTCTAGCTGATTCAGATAATCGCTTTCCACTGCTCGGGCTCGTCTAGTGTGTTTGCTCACATCGTTAGCTGTGCCCTGTCCAATCTTCATAAGCCCTAGTGCTGTCTTACGTAGATGGTCTGGAAGTCCAATTAGGGATTTGGAGTTCTTCGCATCAGTCTCCAGAACTTGTCTTCTGATTTGCGCGATGTCAGTTTCTATTTTTTCAAGTTTCTCTTCGATTCTCTTCAAGGTTTCTTCAATCGTCAATTTTTCATCCAGCTCCAGGCAAGCATAAGTGGACTCATGCTAATCCATAACAACATCTCAGCGCTCAGACCGGGATCTAAGCGTTATTTGCTAAGGTATGGATTATATCCTCAATTCTCCTTCATGAAAATATAGCTTACGCTCTCTTATTGGTTTCGCCACAGTGCTCGTGTATGCGTGCGCATCTACAGCAAGATAAGTGCGTGTCCAATGGAAAAGCTGATTTGAGCATCACTCAGTATGATACTATGAGGAACGTGTTGCCTTTGGATTTGGATGGTGTTCTCATCGATTTTGGTGATACTTTAGCGTATTTTAGCGATGAAGGTTTTCGAAGGTATGAAGAAGCTCTTCTGGTAATATTCAGAAGCCAGGGGTATCATGGCAGCTTTGAGCGTATGCATAGGATCTTTCGAGAACTCATTGTCGGAAGTACCAGTGGTGAGCTGGAGAGTCTTCATGAGTTCTGGGATCTTTTTCTTGAGAAACTGGGTATAAACAAGTCGGGAACTCCGATTCGAAAACTGGAAGAGGTGCGAATCCACTATTCCGCGATGATTTTCGAGTTGTATGAAGGTGCTTTTCAAGTTTTGTCCACTTTGCAGAAAAAGTATCATCTTGCATTGGTTTCTAACTGCGCTATCGGTACATCTGATATAATAGAGGCTTTGGATTTAGGGAAATTCTTTGAATTAATTGTTTTATCTTATGAAGTTGGGGTGAGAAAGCCAGATAGACGTATTTATCTTGAAGCTATTCAAGGGTTGAAACTTGAACCCGAAAAATGCATCTTCGTGGCTGATGAAATCAGCGATTTAGAAGGAGCTAGAGGAGTTGGATTAAAGACTATGCTTGTGAAACAGGGATCACTTACGACTCATGACGCAGAAGACCCGTATTTCAGTCCAGATTTCCAGTGCCAACATATTGCAGAGATCACCAAGTTTCTCTAGAGCACGCATCCACGATTAAAAATTATTGATGTCGTTTCTCTCATCTACAGCAAATTAGTGCAAATATCAATGTGTGGGGTAGAATTCGAACCCACCAACCGAATGTGTGCTAAGTGCAATAATTCTGTTACATAAAATTACGCGCAAATCGACAACTTCAACCTAAGAATGCGCGCTTTGTTTTGGCATATTCCATCGTACGCGCGACCCTTAAGAGGTGACATAAGGTTTGGCGTAACCGTGTCTGATAGGCGACCACTGCTTTTAGAACATAATTCTCGTCCTTAAAGTCTACGAGTGAGTGTTCATAAAAAAGAGGGGTATTGAAGCGTGCAGTTCTTTAAATTATTATTCGATTGGGCAGAATAGATCTAGAACTAATTCTTCCGC
>JAUWDF010000227.1 GCA_030608925.1 Candidatus Bathyarchaeota archaeon
TCAATTATCACGACATAGCCGTAGCCTAGTTGAGCAAGAGCGGCAAACCTTACAGCCCCATCAGCTGCAGCATAAACCGGGACTTCTGAACTTCTGCGAACATCCTCTGCAAGGTGATAGCCACACCAATTCGTGCTCCATTCCCCGAATTCCCGAGAGACTACCCAAACTCCATCTAGGGGGAGGCGAAAACTGTAAGCAATTGACTCCGAATGCAATGTTAGGTACATAACTCGAAAAATAAGCAACAGGACTATAGCAAAGCAGAATAATACAACCAAAGCCAAAATCGTTTTGTGCCTCGATTTCTTCAACCTCTGAAAAACACTGTCTTCTGTTTCAGCTTTTATGACTTGCGGCGTGCAAGTGTACGCATCTAGTTAGGTGCTTTGGGCTCAAGTCATAAAAACATGCACGCGCGCATAGTAGCCTGGGAGTAACCGCTCAAAGCGTGCATACCAAGTTAAAATAAGTATGCTTTGAAGACTCCTTTCACCTTTTCAGCCACTTCTTTAAGGTCTTCCGTGTTTGGCCTTCCCCGAATGTCCCCTAAACGCCCACCGATTGAACGGTCGCGGAATCTATCCGTCTTATATTCCCCTACCACATACCATTCACCCACAATATTATAACCCAAGTGATCATACAACTGCCCCATGAATTTAACCGCTGGAATCGCCTCATTGACACCCGTGTGCACGCCTCCATAAGTACAATAAACTACGACATTTGCCGAAGGTCTTCTTGGAGAAGCGGGTTTTACCTCGCCCTCCTCATTATATTTTTGCAGCAGTCTCCTGTGAAGCTCAGTCAAGGGTTTGCCAGGGAGCTGCCCATATACTCCAGATCCGACGAATACGAAATCGAACTTCAGTACATCCACATCCATATCTCCACTGGTTACCTTCAATGTCTCCACCTCATGACCTAGGTCCCTAACAGTATCTTGAATCCGAAAGGCTACCTTCTCAGTGTTGCCTGTAGAGGAAAAATAAAGATTAAGAATATTCATCACATACAACCTCTTTCAGACAAATATGTTACACAATCATTTAAAAAAATGCGCGCGTGTGATCAAAGAGTCAATTAGAAGTAATGATGGTGAGTAAGAGTGGTGAATGGTGAGGATTTCAAAGTTTTTGCTGAATACTATGATAAGTTCTATTTAGAACGGAAAGACTATAAAAAGGAAGCAAAAATCGTAAAGAAGATTATAGAAGAGCTAGAGAGCAAGAAAACATTAACTTTGCTTGATGTGGGTTGTGGAACTGGAGAGCATCTGAAATATCTTTCTTCAGACTTTCGCTGCAAAGGATTGGACATAAACAATAGGATGATTGAGATAGCCAAGAGCAAAGTTCCAGAAGCAAAATTCAAAATAGCTAACATGATAGATTTTAGGTTCAAAGACAGGTTTGATGTTATTATTTGCTTATTTGGTTCTATAGGTTATGTTCAGAACTTCCCTAATCTGAAAAAGACCATAAAAAACTATTACAGACATTTGAATGACAGTGGACTAGTTATAGTAGAACCATGGGTTTTTAAAAAAGACTTCAAGAAGGGTCACATGTCACTTGACACATATGTAGATGACGAGTTGAAATTTGTTAGAATGGCAAGAAGCAGAATTTCAACATCTACATGGCTGATTTTTATGCATTACCTTGTTGGAAAAAACCAAAGGATAGAATACTTCACAGAAGTTCATAAAATGCTAGCCGTGAATAATAGCGACTATGTTAAAGCATTAAAATTGTCTAGATTCAAAGACATAGGATATTTGACAGAAAATCTGTGGGATAGCTGCAGAGGTTTATTCGTAGCAAGAAAATGAAGATGCGAAGTAAAAATCGTATCCAGTAAAAAGAGGTCGCCACACGCGCGCACATACGGAGTTAAAACCCATACAGTCTACCGATAGACGAGGTTGGTGCGATTCTTTTCAGAGAGTAAAGTATCACCCAGAATACAACAAGCACAGCAAATACTATCCCAAGTGGAATTGATAGGATGTAGAAATTAACTGATATTGAATTAACATCGACCACCTTCCCGATAATATTCGTCTCATTTAAGGTCCAAGGGGATGGCTCCTTTCTACTATCATGTTTTGTTTTGAAGGTCCATACATCTCCAGAGAACTGTTTCTCTACTGCTCTACTTACACTGATTTCTCCCAGGGTATTTCCAGGGTAGTAATAAACTAAGATGTCTCCTGTTTCATATTCTGCAACGATGTCGCTCGCGCTCACCTCGTTTTGCAGAACCAAGAAATCGCCAATTTTCAAAGTTGGTTCCATATATCCATATGTTACATACACAACTGAACGTTTGCTTAAAGGAAAGTATACGAGTGTGCCAAACACGATGCATGCCATTAGAACAATCATTGCTAGTAGAACAATGAGAGCTCTACCTAATTTCATCAGGTCTCCCCACAGCTATGATGTCTGACTACAGCTTAAAGTTTTACAAACTATTAAAGTGAAGATGTTCGCGCCCCTGCGTTTGCTTAAGCCTTGGTGGTTGGGGTGGATTCGAACCCCCACCACAGTGGAGATATCTCCCGAAGTCACGTGTTAAGCACGACAGTTTGTGATTGATATACCATTTAGTATTGGAAAAAGGCGTATTCAAGCGTTAGTTCTTCTTGCACACGTATAATAAAAGTTAACAGCCTCCATTTAG